>JAIEFH010000171.1 GCA_029067025.1 Oscillospiraceae bacterium
CTCTCACTTTGGGACGGCGCGGCCGGGCTGGAGGCTTGATCCGTCTCCTGGCTCTGGTCGGAGCTCTGCCCTGATCCGCCTAAGTTGAGCGACTGGGCCAGGGACATGATCTGCGCCATGGCCTGGGGATTGCCCAGAATGCCCTCCAATTTTTCTTCCAGTTCGCTCATGGCTATCCCCTCCCGGCGCGGTGTTTCGTCAGATTATTTCAAGCTGTCCTTCATTTTCTGGATGAGTTTGGCCCCTTCCGGGTCGTGCATCAGCTGGCGGATGGCATCGGTCAGCTGGGCAGTATCCCCTTTGGCCGCGCGCTGGGCCGCCGACTCCAGATCCCCGGTGCTTTTGCTGAGCAGATGAAAGATCTGCTGCGTCTCCGGCGCGTCCCGCAGCTTTTCCAGCTTACCGGGGTCTTTCATCAGGTTCGCGGCCTCTTTTCCCTTGAGCAGTTCGTCAAAATTCGGCATAGGAAATCCCTCCGTTCACTGTCAGTATATGTACGGGTGGGGGAATGGTGACCAATATGAAGATTCTAGTATTTTCGGATTCCCATGGACGGCTGGGCCCTATGGTGGACGCCGTGGAGCGGGAGCGCCCCCAGCGTGTGTTCTTCCTGGGGGACTGCTACCGGGACGGCGAAACGCTGGCGGACGCCTACCCGGACGTGCCCATGGAGTTGGTGCGGGGCAACTGCGACTGGGATAAGGCCCCGGACGAGCTGATTATGGATGTGGGCGGGGTGCGTTTCCTGCTCACCCACGGCCACCGGTACTACGTAAAGAGCGGAACCGACAATCTGGCCCGGGCGGCGAAGGAGAAGGGCGCGGACGTGGCCTGTTTTGGACACACCCACGAGGGGCTGAATATGCCCAGCCGTGGGGTGTGGCTCTTCAACCCCGGCAGCGCCGGCGGAATACACAGCCGGGTGGGCTACGGCGTTATTCTGGTGGAGGATGGGAAGTTCCGCGCCGAGCTCAAATGAAGGCCAAAATATTAAATTTTTTTAGTCATTTTTAATAAAATGGTTGATTTCTATTTTGGGCCTATGCTATAATAAAAGGGCAAAGACCCATGGGTCTTTGTTCGTGCTGCCCTTCAGCACGAACAAAGATACTCCGAATACTATGAGGAGGGGGGGATGCGTATGATCGACAGCCCGCCGCGCGACGCGCCTAAGGACGGCGGGTGACACGCGAGGCGCGGCGGCAAACCATCGGAAACGATGGGGCGCAAAGCCAGAGGCTGTCAGACGGTCGCTTTCGCGAAACGCGGGCCCGTCCTACGCTCGTTCGGCTGCACAGTCGTACCTACCCCCCGATGGGGAATTGGCAAACCATTGGAAACAATGGGACGCAAAGCCAGAGGCTGTCGGGCAGACTTCCACAACGTGCAAGTCCGCCCTATGCTCGTTCGGTTGCATACGCAAACCACGGGAAACCGTGAGACGCAAAGCCAGAGGCTAAAACGCGCTCGCGCGTCATGCTCGATCGGCTGCATGGCAAACCGCAGGAAACTGTGGGACGCAAAACCAGAGGCTAAGGGGCGCGCTGGCCTTCTGGCTCCCATAGCGGGAGACGTTGAAGCAACGCCCTAAGCTCGTTCGGTTACCGGATACCTTTGCGTCCGAATATGCAGAGAAAGGAAGAAGAACATGAAAAAGTTGAACAAGATTTTGTCTGTGGGCCTGTCCCTGGCCATGTGCGTCAGCATGGTGGCCCCCGCGTTCGCCGCGAGCTTTGACGACCTGCAAATGGCCATCAACGGCGGCGCGCCCTATAACCCGGAAGCGGGTGTCCAAATCGGCGACGGCCGCTACGGCTACGGCAATTCGCTCAACGAAGACAACACCAAGTATGAGATCGAAGCTTGGGACGAGGGCGACACCCGCAAGGTCGAACTCAATGCGGACGTGGAGTTTGACAAGAATGGCGATGACCGGTACCGCGGTGACCAGGATGGCAATGGCGCTATTTATGTCTGGCGGTCTGATAAGGATGTCGAGATCGAGCTGAACGGCCACGCCATCGACATGAACCCGGACGCCGTGCTGAATGCCAAGGATGGCAAGTTCTACGATGAAGCCGGCAATGTGGTCAACGATGCCGACCTCAACAACGGCACCGTCATTAAAGTGAATGGCGGCGCCAACCTGACCATCACCGACAGCGAGGGCACCGGCAAGATCACCGGCGGAAACGCGCATGGCGGCAGCGAGAATTATCGTGGGCCCGGAGTCGGCGCCGTATATGTGAATGACAATGGCTCCTTCACGATGAACGGCGGCTCGATCAGCGGCAACCGCTCGGACCAATCCACACTTTGCGCGGAGAACGTCGAGAAAGCAAAGCCATCGAACCTGAATGTGACCCTTGATGGCGTGACTGTGAAAGACAATTACACAGAAGCGGCGGGCACGCTCTATTTTGTCGCGAAGAGCGGCGAAGTGAACGTGGCCATTAAGGACTGCGAGATCACGGGGAATGTGGCGGAAGGAGACGCCATTGACTTCGGCCTCCACCAGAATGGCCAGAGCCTTACCGCCACGGTCACGGGCACCACGATCACGGGCAACCGGCTGGATAAGGACGACCGGCGCGGCGATGATCATGGAGCGGTTGCTCTTTGGCAGAACAATGGAAAGGTACTTGACGTCACGTTCGAGGGCTGCACGATCCAGGATAACGGCGGTGGATGCACGGGGATCTATTACCACAACGAAAACGGCAATGGCCTTAACGTTGAGAATCGTGACAACACGATCTGCGGCAATGGCAAGGAAGGGAACGAAGGGATTTCTGTAAAGTATAAGGACGGCACGACGCTTGACGCCATGCACACCCAGAAGTACTTGGAGAGCCTTGACGACAAGGATGTCATACCCGCCACCTGTGTGGCAGAGGGTTCGATCACCTACACCTGCCCGTACTGCCTGCACCCCCACACGGTGACGACTGAGGTAGACCCCGACAACCACGACATGGGTGGGTGGTACGTGAGCAAACAGCCCGGCCCCGGCGTGGAAGGCGAGGAGCGGAGAGACTGCCAGCGGGTGGGTTGCGACTACTACGAGACCAAGTCCATTCCTGCCCAGCCCGTCCCCGGGGTCGGCACCAGTGAGGAGCCCACCGTTGAGATCGAGGACGTGGAAGTGCCTCTGGCCGGTATCTTTACCCGCGCGGACGCCATCGGCTACCTGTGGGAGAAGTCCGGCAAGCCTGAGGCGGAGCTGTCCACCTTTAAGGATGTGCCCGAGGATCACCAGTGGGCCGTGGCCATCGGCTGGGCCCAGGACATGGGCATCGCCCTGCCCGACCAGGACGGCAATTTCCGTCCCGACGACCTGGTGCTGCGCAGCGTGGAAAGCCTTGAGATCAGCCCCGAGGGCGAGTTCCAGGAGTTCCTGAACCGCTACGCCGTGTACGCGGGCATTAAGCTGGACGCGGGCGAGCTCTTCATCGAGCTGGAGGGCGCGTGGAGTGACATCATCATGGGCGAGGAAGCCCACGTCATCTTCAACGACTTCTTTGCTAAGCTGGAAGCGGCCCTGACCCAGGCGGCGTAAACCCGCAAGCAAAATCAAACAACGCAAAAGGCTCCCGGGCGCAAGTCCGGGAGCCTTTCTATGTCCGCCTAGGCATATCGGTCCGAACCCGCTCATATACTTGCCACAGAATACGAGCAAGGAGAGGAAGCCTATGGATATGGAACTGCGGCGCGTCACGCTGGAGGGATACCGGCCCGTGGCGCACACCATGTTCTCCCAGGAGGAGACCCTGGAGAGCATCGTGCCCGACGCCTTCCCGGACATTGCCCGGGTGGTCTCGGCGTCCGGCAAAGCGTTTCTCAAGGATAAGGAGCTGGGGGAGGGTGCCCTCCGACTGTCCGGCACGGCAAAGGTCACTGTGCTGTACATACCCGAGGGGGAGGAACTGCCCCGGGCACTGGAGGTATCCATCCCCTTCCAATGTCAGCGGGACGACCCCAGGTTCCACACTGGGTGCCCGGTGCTGGCGGACGTGCAGGCCGCAACCGCGGACGCCCGGACGGTCAATCCCCGGAAGCTGTTGGCGCGGGTCAATATCACCGTGTGGGCGGCGGCTTACGACAAGGAGCGCCGGGAGCTGTCCGCCGACCTGACGATTGGCGAGGGGGAGGGGCTGCAAAAGCTGTTTACCCCTCGGAAGTGCTGTGTGATCCCGGATGTGGTGGAGAAGAGCTTCACCTTTTCCGATGTACTGCGCCCGCCTGCCTCCCGGCCGGAGCTGGAGGAGCTGCTGTCCTACCGGGCGGAGCTGGGGACGGCGGACGCCAAGTTTATCGGTAAAAAGCTGGTGCTCAAAGGGGACGTGCAGCTTTCGGTGGTGTACCGCTCCGGTGAGGGGGTCTGCCAGACCCGGTTCGAGCTGCCCTATTCCCAGATCCTGGACATCGGCGAGCTGCCCGATGAGGCGGAGCCGGAGGTGGCGGTGACGCTGAAAAGCGTGGACTGCCGCGCCCGGGAGGGCGAGCTGGAGGTGGCCCTGGAGGCGCTGGCCCAGGCGGCGGTGTGGGAGCGCCGGTCGGTGAGCCTCATCGGAGACGCCTACTGCGTGGGCCAGCCCATCGATGTGGAGCGCACGACCGTGCGGCTGTGCACTATGGCGGAGCGCTCCGCCCGGCGGGAGATGGGCCGGAAGCTGTGTGAGTCGGGCATACCCGCCAAGCAGGTGCTGGACTGCATTGCGGCGGTGTCGTCCCTGGCGGGCGCGCCCGCGGAGGGCGGCATGGAGTTCACCGCCCAGGTGAACGTGTCCATCCTTTATCTCAGCGAGGACGACGCCCTGTGCGGCGTGGAGACAGAGATACCCGTGACCTGCCGGGTGGATGTGCCGGAGGGGTGCGAGTGCGCCTGCCGCTGCCGCCCGGTGGGGGAATGTACCGCCGTCCCGGTCACTGGCGGGCTGGAGGTGCGCTTCGAGGCGGAGTTTGCCTGGACGGTCACCCGGGAGGAACAGGTGAGCTGTGTCAGCGACGTGAAGCCCGGCGAAGTGCGGGACACGGGCCCCCGACCCTCGGTGGTCATCCGCCGGGTGGAGCGGGGGGAGGCGCTGTGGGACATCGCTAAGTCCTGCGGCTCCACCGTGGACGACATCCGCTCGGCCAACACCCTGCCCGGGGACGAGGCGGCGGCAGGCACGCTGCTGCTCATCCCGGCCAGAAGAAGCTGAACAAAAAGGGGCGGCGTGGACAAATTCCATGCCGCCCCTGTCATATTCCCCAGCTTATCCCCATACAAATGGAATTGAGTATGCGTGAGGAGGGTTCAGCTTTGGAAAACAAACTGTATGAGGATATTGCCCAGCGCACCCAGGGCGACATCTATATCGGCGTGGTGGGGCCTGTGCGCACAGGGAAGTCCACCTTCATCAAGCGCTTTATGGAGACCTTGGTGCTGCCCAAAATCGAGAATAGTTACATCCGGGATCGGGCCCGTGACGAGCTGCCCCAGAGCGGCTCGGGCCGGGTGGTCATGACCGCCGAGCCAAAATTCGTCCCTGAGGACGCGGTGGAAATGGCCATGGAGGACGGCGGGGTGTTCTCCGTCCGGCTCATCGACTGCGTGGGCTACATGGTGCCCAGCGCCCTGGGCCAGTTGGACGGCGATCAGCCCCGGATGGTCACCACCCCCTGGTTCGACCACGAGATCCCCATGACCCAGGCGGCGGAGTTCGGCACCAAGAAGGTCATCACCGACCACTCCACCATCGGCATCGTGGTGACCACCGACGGCTCGGTCACTGACATCCCCCGGGAGGACTACCTGGAGGCGGAGGAGCGGGTCATCGGCGAGCTGAAGGAGCTGGGCAAGCCCTTCATGGTGCTGCTCAACTCCGCCCAGCCCTACGGTGAACGGGCCCAGACCCTCCAGGCGGACATCGCCGAACGGTACGATGTGACGTGCCTGGCCGTCAACTGCCTGACCCTGGACGAGGGGGCGGTGAGTGAGATCATCCGGGCGGTGCTCCATGAGTTCCCGCTGAAGCAGATGGATCTGTTCCTGCCGCCTTGGGTGGACGTTCTGCCTTTCGACCACCCCATCAAGAGCGGGCTGTATGCCATGATTCGGGAGGAGACGGAGGGTTTAGCGCGCCTGCGGGACGCGGAGGGGGCAGTGCTGGCTATGGGCGACCGGGAGGAGGTCAGCTCCGCTGTCCTCAACCGCATGGACATGGGCAGCGGGGTGGTTACCGCCACGCTGGAGCTGCCCCGGGGGCTGTTCTACTCCACGGTGTCCGAGCAGTGCGGGCTGGAAATTAAGGACGATGGCGACCTCATCGACCAGCTCACCCAGATGGCGGCTATGAAGCGCAAGTATGAGAAAGTGGAGGGGGCGCTCAGCCAGGTGGAGGCCACGGGCTACGGCATCGTCATGCCCAACCCGGAGGAGATGACCCTGGAGGAGCCGGAGATCGTCAAGCAGGGGGGACGGTATGGCGTGCGGCTCAAAGCGTCCGCCCCGTCCATCCACATGATGCGGGCGGACATCAAGACGGAGGTGTCCCCCATCATGGGCACCGAGAAGCAATCGGAGGAGATGGTGGACTATCTGTTGCGGCAGTTTGAGGGGGATACCGGGAAAATCTGGGACTCCAACATCTTTGGCCGCTCCTTCCACGAGTTGGTGGGGGAGGATCTCAACGGCAAGCTGAAGCGGATGCCGGAGGAGGCCCGGGAGAAGCTGCGGGAGACCCTCCAGCGGATCATCAACGAGGGATCCGGCGGGCTGATCTGCATCATATTGTGAGAAGCGCCCGGTGCTTGCGCACCGGGCGTCCTTTTATGCTATGTGATTTGGGGGCCGGTCACGCCTCCAGCGTCACCTGGATCAATACCGGGTTGTGGTCGGTATACTCAAATTGGCAATCCAGTGTTTCCGCGCTGTCCAGCCTGACGTTGGGAGAGAGGATGAACCCGTCGATGACGTAAAACTGGTTGTTCTCAGGATCCGGGTCGTAGGGATGATTCAGCAGGCGGCAGCTGGGAGTGGACAGGTCGCAGGCAAACTGCCAGCCCTCGGGGAGAATGTCCTCGTCCAGCACGCCGGGCGTCCACAGGGAGGCATCCTTGATGGGGAAGGCATCCAGCGCCCCAGGGAAGGTTTGGTTGAAGTCGCCCCCGGCGATGACATAGTTGCCCTTTTCATACTCGTCGGTGAGGAAGTCCATAAGCATCTTGGTCTGGGCGGCCTTGCCCTCGCCATCGTCGTAGGCTTCCAGATGGAGGTTCACCAATACCAGCTGCTTGTCTGAACCCTCCAGCGGCACATAGCTCACCAGCAGGCACCGCTTCAAATTGGCGGTGGACACCGGCCAGGAGAAGGGGCAGGGGAGCGCAACGCGCTGAGCGCTGTCCACGGAGAAGCGGGACAGAGTCTGCAAGCCGCTATGAACGCGCCCAATGGGAGGCAGGGGATAGGGCACGAAATTGCAGGAGTAATTCAGCGCGTGAGAGCTGAGATAGAACGTTCCAAGCCGCTCCAGATAGCGCTGGCTCTGATCAATGCCATAGCTGCGGGAGGAATCGGTGTCCACTTCCTGGAGGAAATACACGTCCGCGCCCTGCTCCGCCAGCTGGGCGGCGAGCCCTTCCCGGTTGGTATCCACCTGTTCACTGGTGGGTTTTACGTCCTTGCCGCCGTCCATAAAAAAGTCGGAATCCTTGCCCAGCCCGCAGTACCCAGTGTTCTGGGACAATACCGTCAGGCTGTCACCCGGCGCGAGGGGGGGCGTCTGAACGCCTTGATTGAGTACTTCCGTGTCCTCCACTGCGGCGGGCCTGTACTCAGTAATGGTCAGCCACAAGACCAGTCCCACCACGGCTAGCAGCGCTACGCCGAGTATCGTACCGGCGGCAATACCCACGCGTTTGAGCACCTTTTTTGCCATGCGGCCACGTCCTTTCCGAAATTGCTACAATCCCCGGCCCTTCACCCGCAGGCGGTTCAGCGCCCTTGCCAGCGTGGACTGGGCCAGCTGGTACTCCTGGATGCTCTTCTTCTGCAAAATAGCCTCACGGGCCTCGTCAGCTCTCCGGCGGGCCCGGGCCTCGTCGATCTCCTCGGGCCGCTCGGCGGAGTCCACCAGGACGAGAACCTCGTTGGCCTCCACCTTCACCATGCCGGGGGACACGGCCGCCAGCTGAACCTCCTGTCCCGGCGGCTGCCAACGGATCATCCCCGGCACGATGGCGGCCATCATGCTGCTGTGGTGGGCCAGAATCCCCCGCTCCCCGTCATTGGCGGGGATGGTCAGGCTGACGCAGGGTCCTTCGTACAGCGTCTTGTCCGCGGCCAGAATGTGTACCTGAAAGGTGTCCATCACACGCCCTCCAGCTTCCGGGCCTTCTCCACCACGTCCCGCCACGCGCCCACGTTGTAGAACGCAGCCTCGGGGTACTGGTCCAGCTC
>JAIEFH010000172.1 GCA_029067025.1 Oscillospiraceae bacterium
CGGAAGCTCTGCGCGGCGGATGTGGACGCCATTACCCAGACCCTGGCCGTGATTGATTCCGCCGCCGTCACCGCCGCGGCGGATATGCTGCTGGCGGCGGACCGGGTGTTTTGTATGGGCTTGGGCGGGTCCGCGATCCTGGCCAAGGGGGCGGTCCATCTGTTCTCCACCGCCCTGCCCAACTTCTACTCCGTGGACGATCCCCATGACCAGGCCATTCGGACCGCCCTGCTCACCCAGAGGGACGCCATCCTGTATTTTTCCTACTCCGGCTCCACCCGGGATATGGTGGATCTGCTGGGAATGGCCCGGGAGCGCGGGGTGGGGATCGTTCTCGTCACCCGCTTCCCCAGGTCCCCCGGCGCGGTCCTGGCGGACATCGTGTTGGAGTGCGGCGCGAAGGAGGGGCCCCTCCAGATGGGCTCTGTAGCTGTCCGCATGGGGCAGTTCTTCCTCATCGACGTGCTGTTCAACGAGATGTGCCGCCGGGATATGGAGGCGTACCGGGGGCGGCGCAAGCAGGTGGCCGACGCTCTGGCGGACAAGCATCTATGACAGCGCGGAAAAATTTTTAATCAGGATAATTGACAAAAAATCACTTTCTGTCCATATTGACAAACGAGGGCGGGAATTGTACAATTTATCCAATGGACTGCCTTTAAATGGGGCGCAGTTTATGAAGGGTTCCTCTGAGCCCCTACTGTAGGACATGGCCGCCATTTCAAAATTTTTATTTCAGAGGTGTTTGTCATGCGTATTTATTGTGAGAAGGATTACAATGCCATGAGCCGCCGGGCGGCCAACATCATCGCGGCCCAAATTTTATCCAAGCCGGACTGTGTGCTGGGCCTGGCCACTGGCTCCACCCCTGTGGGAGCTTACAAGGAGCTGGTCGAGTGGTATAAGCAGGGCGATCTGAGCTTTGCCGAGGTGCGCTCGGTGAATCTGGACGAATACTGCGGCCTTGCCCCCGATCACGACCAGAGCTACCGCTATTTCATGCAGGATAACTTGTTCAACCATGTGGACATTGAGGCGGAAAGCACCAACGTACCCAGCGGTCTGGCGGAGGACCCGGCGGCGGAGTGCCTGCGGTACGAGTGGAAGGTGGCGGAGCTGGGCTACGCCGACCTGCAGCTGCTGGGCCTGGGCCGCAACGGTCACATCGGCTTCAACGAGCCCTGCGACCACTTCCCCAAGCAGACCCATCTGGTGGACCTGACCGAGAGCACCATCGAGGCAAACTCACGGTTCTTTGCCAGCGCCGACGACGTGCCCCGCCAGGCCCTCACCATGGGCATCGGCACCATCATGAAGGCCCGGAAGATTCTGATCGTGGCCAGCGGCGCGGACAAGGCGGACGCGGTCTGTAGGGCGTTCAATGGGCCCATTACCCCGGAGATGCCTGCCTCCATCCTCCAGCTCCATCCCGACGTCACCCTGGTGGCGGACGAGGCCGCCCTGGCGAAGCTCAAGGAGGCCAACGCATGAAAATTACCGGCGGCAAAGTATTCGATCTGCAAAAGGGCTTTGTGGAGCGGGACGTGTGCTTTGACGACGCCCTGCTCACCCAGGACAGCAGGGACGGCCAGACCTACGACGCCTCGGGCTGTTATGTGATCCCCGGCCTGACCGATGTGCACTTCCACGGCTGCAAGGGCGCGGACTTCTCCGACGCGGACCCAGAGGGGCTGCAGACCATGGCGGAGTACGAGTTGTCCCGGGGCGTGACCCAGATTTGTCCGGCGGGGATGACCCTGCTGGAGGACCAGCTGCTGAAGGTGTGCAAGAACGCCGCCGCCCATCGCCGGGAGAACCGCCCCGGCGCGGAGCTGGTGGGCATCAATTTGGAAGGCCCTTTCCTGTCCCTGGCGAAAAAGGGCGCCCAGAACGGCGACTGGCTCCACGCCCCCGACGCGGCCATGCTGCGCCGCCTGATGGACGCCGCTGAGGGTTTGGTCAAGCTGGTGTCCGTGGCCCCGGAGGAGCCGGGGGCCATGGAGTTTATCAAGGAAGTCTCCGAGGACGTGGCTGTCTCCGTGGCCCACACCACCGCCGACTACGACACGGCGCTGGAGGCGTTCCGGTGCGGGGCCAGACAGGTCACCCACCTGTACAACGCCATGCCCGGCTTCACCCACCGGGCCCCCGGTGTGGTGGGCGCGGCGCTGGACAGCCCCTGGAGCCGGGTGGAGCTGATCTCCGACGGCATCCACGTCCACCCCGCCGTGGTGCGGGCCACCTTCAAGATGTTCGGCGCGGATCGTGTGGTGCTCATCTCCGACACCATGCGGGCCGCCGGAATGTCCGACGGCGAGTACGACCTGGGCGGCCAGAACGTCATCGTCAAGGGCCCCCTGGCCACCCTGGCCGACGGCACCATCGCCGGGTCGGCCACCGACCTGATGGCGTGCATGAAGACCGCCGTCTCCTTCGGCATCCCCCTGGCGGACGCGGTGCGGGCCGCGGCGGTGAACCCCGCCCAGGCCATCGGCATCTTTGACCGAGTGGGCAGCCTGGAGCCGGGCAAGCGGGCCAACGTGGTGGTGCTGGACGGCGAACTCAACGTGAAGGCTGTGTTCTTCAAGGGGCGAAAAGTCTAAAACATGAGACAAGGGAGACACGCCCCCGGCGCGCCTCCCTTGTTTTGTCAAATTATCAGCCCGCTTGCCGCCGCGGATGGCGCGGGGGATGGAGTGGAAGTTTCCCCTTCCGCCGCTTCGGGTAAAGTCAGCCCGTGGAGAAAGCTGCCGGAGGAGGACTGGATCTGCCCCCCGATCACCCGGTTTTTGTAGATGAGCAGGGCGACCTGCACCGGCTCGGCCTGGGTGGGGTAGTTGGTGATCTGGTAAGTGTACCGCTTGACCCGTTTGCCGCGGTACTGGGTGAGGTCGAAGCCCTGGTCGGACTGGAGCTTCAGATAGCCCGCGTAGCTGTCGTCAAACTCCTCGGGGATGAGTAGCTCCTCGGTGGCGATGGGCTGGGGGGACACCTGCCAGCCAAGGCCGTTCAGGTAGGCAAGCCGGTCGTCGTTATTCTTGATATGTTTTACCTCCGCTGAGGCGGCCACCGCCCGCCCCCCCAGGGTGAAGGCCAAGGCGATGACCGCCAGCCCGCAGCAGCACAGAGCGGCGGCCGCCCCGGTCAGCAGCCGTTTCTTTGGTATGCGCGCCGTGATGATAATCATGGTACCACAACCTTCCGTGAGATTGAAAACTGTGCCCGGGCTGTTCCGGGGCGCTCTGTCAGTGATAAGAAAGAATATGTGTCTTTTCCATTCAATATGATAGATTGAGGCGAGGTGAGCAAATATGGAGCGGCTGGACAAACGGCTGGCGGCCACGGGGAAGTGGAGCCGGAAGGAGGCCCGGGAGCTGATCCGGGCGGGTCGGGTGGCGGCAGGCGGCGTCCCATGCCGCGCGCCGGAGCAGAAGGTGGACGAGGCCGCTCTGGTGACGGTGGACGGCGCGCCTATCGGCGCGGACCGGCCGGTGTACCTCATGCTCCACAAGCCGGCGGGGGTGGTGTCGTCCACTGACCAGCCCGGGGAGCGGACGGTGCTGGATCTGCTGGGTGAGGAGTATCAAAACATCGGCCTGTTCCCCGCCGGGCGGCTGGACAAGGACACCGAGGGCCTGCTGCTGCTCACCAACGACGGCCCCCTGGCCCACCGGCTGCTGTCCCCCAGGAGCCATGTGGACAAGGTGTACTACGTAGAGGTGGACGGTGAACTGGACGGGGACGATGTGGAGGCCATCCGGGCGGGGCTGACCCTGGGAGACGGCACGGTGTGCCTGCCCGGGGAATTGGAGCTTTTGCCGGGCAAAAGGACGGCGCACATCACGCTGAGGGAAGGAAAATATCATCAGGTGAAGCGGATGCTGGCCTCCCGGGGCAAGCCGGTGACTTACTTGAAGCGGGTCAGATTCGGCCCGCTGATCTTGGACGAGAACCTGCCCAAAGGGGCGTGGCGGCCGCTGAATGAGAGAGAGCTGGAATCAATTTTCTGTGAATGATACGAAATTTTTGGCAGTTTACACAAAAAAAATTTAAAAAACTATTGAAATCGGCAACGAAACTCTATATAATAAATAGGTACGTATGAAATCACATAAAACAAAGTGGCGGAGCGTTCCATTCCCGGCCGCATAGAAAGGAGAAAACGCAATGTCCAGCAGGGTATTTCAAAGCGTCGTTCTTCAGATGAAAGACTGTTCCGATCGAGCTGTGGGAGTCATCGACGGGCAGGGCACTGTGGTGGCCTGCAATGAATTGACGTGCATCGGAGAGAAATGGGGCAATTGCGCGGCGCTGCTGGCCGCGGAGCAGGAGGGCCAGGTGGTCAGCAACGGCTACACCTTCAAGGCGCTGCCCGGATGGAGCGGCCAGTTTGACTACGCCGCGTTTGTCAAGGGGGAGGACGACCAGGCCGCGCTCATCTGTTCCATGGCGGTGATTGCCCTCAACGGCGCCAAGACCTATTACGAGGAGAAGAACGACAAGGCCACCTTTGTGAAGAATATCCTGTGCGACAATATTCTCCTGGGGGACATCTATGTCCGGGCCAAAGAGCTGCACTTTGTGTCCGAGGCGCCCCGGGCGGTGATCCTGGTGCGCCAGTTGGGTACGCCGGACGCCTTCGCGGTGGACGTGATCAGCGGGCTGTACCCCGACAAGCAGAGCGACTTTGTGCTGTCCGTCAGTGAGACGGACGTGGCCCTGGTGAAGCTGCTGGGCGAGAACGCCGACGCCCGTGACCTGCACAAGATCGCCCAGAACGTCCAAGAGGCCCTGGCCCGGGATTTGGGCATCAAGACCGTGGTGGGCATCGGCACCATCGTGGGCCATATCCGGGATCTGGCCCGTACCTATAAGGAGGCCCAGGTGGCCATCGACGTGGGCAAGGTGTTTGAGACCGAGCGCTCCATCATCAACTATGAGAACCTGGGCATTGGGCGGCTTATTTACCAATTGCCCACCACCTTGTGTGAGATGTTCCTGCGCGAGGTGTTCAAAAAGAATCCCATTGACGCGCTGGATCAGGAGACCCTGTTCACCATCAACAAGTTCTTTGAGAACAACCTGAACGTATCCGAAACCGCCCGGAAGCTGTTCGTCCACCGCAACACCCTGGTGTACCGGCTGGAGAAGATCAAGAAGCTCACCGGCCTGGATCTGCGGGAATTCGACGACGCCATCACCTTTAAGGTGGCGTTGATGGTCAAGAAATATCTGGTTTCCCGGGGCATCGAATCCTAAGCCGTGAAAGCCGCCCGCCAGGGCGGCTTTCTTTGCGGCTGTAACTTTTGTTTCAAGAAAGTTTACATAATTGTGGCAAGGGGAATGCTGGGAATCCGCTTGTCCCGGTTGACAGGGCGGCATTCAGCGGATATAATGATAGTCGATTCCGTCCGCTCAAAAGATGACAAACTGGTTACAAATTGGTAACATCAATATAGATTCAGACAAAGTTGGAGATGTGGGCCATGATACGATTGATCGACGTACATAAAGAATACGACAACGGAACCAAGGCCCTAAAGGGGATCAATCTGCGGATCGATGATGGGGAGTTTGCCTTTTTGGTGGGGCCGTCGGGCTCGGGCAAATCCACCATTGTGAAGCTGCTCACCGGGGAGATCGCCGCCAGCCAGGGGCGGGTCATCGTCAACGGTTACAATTTGAACAACATCCGCCGCTGGCAGATCCCCCATATGCGCCGCACGTTGGGGATCATCTTCCAGGATTTCCGGCTCATTGAGAAAAAGACGGTGCAGGGCAACCTGGAGTTCGCCATGCGCACCGTGGGGGCCAGCGGCCGGGAAATGCGCAAGCGCATCCCCTACGTGCTGGATCTGGTAGGGCTGGACAGCAAGGGGGACGCCTATCCCAACGAGATGAGCGGCGGCGAGCAGCAGCGGGTGGCCATCGCCCGGGCGCTGGTGAACAACCCCAAGATGATTATCGCCGACGAGCCCACCGGCAATCTGGATCCCCGGCGCTCTTTGGAGATCATGACGCTGCTGGAGCGCATCAACGCCATGGGCACCACCATGCTGGTGGTCACCCACGAGCGGGATCTGGTCAACCGTTTCTCCAAGCGGGTGGTGGCCATCAAGGACGGAGAGCTGATACGGGACGGTCAGGGAGGCTACTACAGAGCATGAGACGATTCAACTTAGGCTATTTCATCAAAGAGGGGTTCACCAGCATATTCTCCCATGGACTGATGTCCTTCGCGGCGGTGTGCATGATTGTGGCCTGCCTCATCATCATGGGTTCGTTTTCCCTGCTGGCGGTCAATGTGGACGGTATGCTCAGCCAGTTGGAGGAGGAGAACGAGTTTCTGGCCTTCATCGACGAGGACTACACCGAGTCGCAGATCAGCGCCCTCATGGAGCAGGTGCGGCGGCTGGACAATGTGGGCGAGGTGAAGTACATCACCAGGGCGCAGGCCAAGGCCGACTACCTGAAGGGCCACGAGACCGAGGGGCTGTATGTCAATCTGCCCGACGAGGTGCTGCGGGACCGGCTGTCCATTCACGTCGTCGATCTGGAGCGGTTCACTGAGACGGTGGACGCGGTGCGCGCCCTGCCCGGGGTGGTCAACCATCGAGCGGCAAATGAGGTGGCGGAGGGCTTTGTGGCGGTGCGCAACGCGGTCACCGCCCTGGCCATGGTGCTGGTGGGCATCTTGGCGCTGGTGTCCCTGTTTATCATCTCCAATACCACCCGGCTGGCCGCCTTTGCCCGCCGGGAGGAGATCGCCATCATGAAAATGTGCGGCGCCACCGACGGCTTTGTCCGCTGGCCCTTTATCGTGGAGGGGCTGATTCTGGGCCTCATGGGGGCCATCGTGGCCTTCTTCCTTCAGTGGGCGGTGTATACCGCGGTGAGCGGAGCCCTTTTGAAGAGCGGCGGTACCGATCTGCTCACTCTGATGGATTTCAAGGTCCTGTGGAAGCGGGTGCTGATGATCTTCCTGGCGTCCGGCGCGGCCATCGGCGCGCTGGGCTCCGGGCTGGCCATCCGCAAGTTCCTCCAGGTTTAAATGTACTCAAGCTGTATCCCAATCTGAACTTTATCGACAACACCTGACCCGGATGGGAGGAGGGGTATTATGATGAAGAAAAAGACCCAGCGGATCATCGTCATCGTTGTGGCGGCGGCGCTGCTGCTGTCGGTGATGATCCCTGTGCTGAGCGTGTTCGCCCGGGCCAGCGTCACCCAGAGCGACATTCAGAACATCAAAAATGAGCTGGGCGACATCCAGGCGCAGAAGAAAGAGGCGGAGGAAAAGCTGAAGGCCATCCGCAACGACCTGTCCAAAGCCAAAGAGCAGGTGGCGCTGATTCAGGAGCAGGTGCTTTTGTGCGAGCAGGAGATCAACGTCAGCCAGGCCATACTGGATGAGTATGACCGGCAGATTGCCGAGAAAGAGCTGGAGATTCAGGCGTTGGAGCAGCAGGAAGCGGAGCAGTACCAGGAGTTCTATCAGCAGGTGCGCTGGATGGAGGAGACGGGGGGCGTGAACTACCTGTCCATCCTCTTCGAGGCCAACAGCTTCGCGGATATGCTGGACTACGCCATGCTCATCGGCGACATCATGGATTACTCCAACGGCATCATTAACAGGCTGAAGGCCACCCAGGGGTCGCTGGCCCAGGCTCGGGACGCTCTGGAGGCCGACCGGGCGGACCAGGCCCTGGTGCAGCAGGAGCTGGAGGCGCGCAAGTTGGAGCTGGAGCAGAAGCGGGAGGAAGCCCAGAAGCTGCTCAACCAGATCGCCGCCTCCGAGAGCGAGTACGCCAAGGAGGCCAAGGAGCTGGCGGAGAGCGAGGCTCGGATCAATAAGGAGCTGAAGGATGCCCAGGCGAAATATGCCGCCCAGCTGGCGGCCCTTGAGGCCCAGCGGAACGCCGCCGTCAACATGACCAGCGGCAACTGGTACTGGCCCCTGCCGGGGCGGTATAAGATCTCCTCCCTGTTCGGCGGGCGCATCGACCCCATCAACGGCAGGCGGGATA
The DNA here is from genome assembly GCA_029067025.1 of Oscillospiraceae bacterium. Classification (GTDB taxonomy): domain Bacteria; phylum Bacillota; class Clostridia; order Oscillospirales; family Oscillospiraceae; genus Enterenecus. The sequence goes on from JAIEFH010000172.1 coordinate 8,028, forward strand.
ACCACACCGGCACCGACATCCCCGCTCCCTCCGGCACCCCCATCTACGCCGCCCAGGACGGGATCGTGACCACAGTGAACCGGAACAAGAACTCCTCGTCCTACGGCTACTACTGCATCATCAGCCACGGCGGCGGCTATGCCACCCTGTACGCCCACCAGTGCCAGGTGCCCATCGTCAGCGAGGGCGATACGGTGAGCAAGGGCCAGGTCATCGGCTACGTGGGCACCACGGGCCGGTCCACCGGCAACCACCTCCACTTTGAGCTGCGGGTGAACGGCGTGCGCAACGACGTCCTGAAGCTCTATCCCGGCATGACCTTCACCTCTCCCGGCGGCGGGACAATCAACGGCGGCTGACGTCGGGGCAAAGTCCGCTCTGCGCGAAACGCCCTTCGGGCATTCCGTGCAACGCTCCCTTGCCCCTCCTCCCCCCACGCGACCCGCTTCGCTGGGCTCACGTGGGGACCCCATATTGTCCCAGGGGCGCGGGGAAAACCCGCGCCCCTTTGGTCATCACGCGGGGAAAACCCGTGCCCCTATGTTTTCCTTCCCAGCCATTGAATTTCAGAAGGAGGCACCACCATGGAAGAATACAGGGCGCCCATGGCGCAAAAACAAAAGAGGCGGCTGCCCGGCTGGGCCAAGATCCTCATATCCGTGGTGCTCGCCCTGGCCCTGTCCACCGGGGCGTGGTGTCTGCTTTTGGGCCGCGGCGGCATGGCTATGGTGCAGACCTATCTGCTGGCCCGGTTCGCCTTTGTGGACACCGACGCCGACCTGGGCAAAGCGGTGGATGCGGGGCTGAACGCCTTTGTAGACGGGCTGGGGGACCGCTGGTCCTATTACCTGAACGCGGAGCACTATCAGGCGACCAATGAGCGCCGGGCCAACAGCTATGTGGGCGTGGGCGTCACCGTCGACTACACCCGGGAGGAAGGGCTGCTGGTGCAGTCTGTGACCGAGGGCGGTCCGGCTGACAAGGCCGGGGTGCTGGTGGGAGACATCATCACCGCCGTGGACGGCGTGTCTATCGCCGGAGAGGCCCGGGAAGAGGGCGCGGACAAGATCGCCGGGGAGGCGGGCACCCAGGTGACGCTCACCCTGCTGGGAGAGGACGGGGCGATCCGGGACGTGACCTGCACCCGTGCCACCCTCCATAACCCCTCCGCCAGCGGGAAAATGCTGGAGGGGGACATCGGCTATGTGCGGCTGAGCAACTTCTATTCCGGCTCGGCGGACAGCTTCAAGCAGGAGGTGGACGCCCTGGTGGAGCAGGGGGCGAAGAGCCTCATCGTGGATGTGCGCAGTGACCCCGGCGGCTACGTGGCGGAGCTGGAGAAAATCTTGGACTATCTGCTGCCCGAGGGGCCGGTGTTTACCCAAAAGCCCCGGTGGTGGTTCCAGTCGGTTTACAAGTCCGACGCCGACTGTATTGACCTGCCCATGGTGGTGCTGGTAAACAAGGCCAGCTACTCCGCGGCGGAGCTGCTGGCCGCCCAGCTCCGGGAGAGCGCGGGCGCGCCCATCGTGGGGGAACTGACCTCCGGCAAGGGCTACTCCCAGGTGACCTTCCCGCTGGTGAACGGCGGCGGGGTGGGGCTGTCCACCGCCACCTACTGCACCGGCGGCGGCCACTCCCTGATCGGGGAGGGCATCGTCCCGGACGTGGAGCTGTCCCTCCCCGAGGGCGTGGCCCTGGGGGGCGAGGATGACGTCCAGCTCCAGGCGGCCATCGACCTGCTGACCAAATAAAAGAACTCCGCCCTTGGCAAGTGCCAGGGGCGGAGCTTTTGATTTCTCGGGGATGCGTCCATCATTTCCGAAGGAACAGAATGCCCAGGGTGTTGGGCCCGCAGTGGCAGGAGATGGTGGAGCCGGCCACTGTGTGGATGATCTCCTGGAAGCCGTACTCTCGTACGACCTGCTCCACAGCCGCGGGGATAGCGGGGTCGCAGCGGGTGTGGACGATGACCATGCGGTCCGTCCGCACGTCCTTGCCATTGAGCTGGTCGCGCACATAGTCGGGCAGCACCTTGTCAAAGGCCCCCCGGTACTTTTTGCCCACGGTCATCTTGCCGTCCGCCAGCACGATGCAGGGCTTGAGCTTCAGCAGGTTGGCCCCCAGGGCCACCACCGACGAGCAGCGGCCGCCCTTGGCCAGGTAGTCCAGCTTGTCCACCACGAAGGTGGTGTCCACCTTGTCGATGAGGCCGTCCAGCAGCTTCAAAATGTCCTCGATGCTGTCCCCGCGCTCGGCGGCGATGGCGGCCTCAACGGCCAGCAGCCCCTGGCCGGTGGTGAGGTTGCGGGAATCCACCACGTACACGTTGGAATAGTCCTCCGCGGCCACCAGGGCGTTTTGATAGCAGGAGGAGAACTCGCTGCCGATGGTGATGTGGAGCACCGCGTCGTACTTGGGGGAGAGCTCCTCAAACAGCTCCTGGTAGTCGGCGATGTTCACCGCGGCGGTGGAGGGCAGTTGGCCGCCCCCCTCCACGTGGCGGAAGATGTCCTCCGGGCCGGCCTCCAGGCCGTCCTTGTAGGTGTTCCCGCCAAAGGAGACATACAGGGGAACCATGGTGATCTGATAGCGCTCCAGCAGCTCAGGGGGCAGGTCGCAGGTACTGGTAGCGGTGATTTTTATCGACATGGGAGCAGCCTCCATTTCGTCTTTTAGTTGCCTGATTATATCATTTCAAGCAGGAAAATACAACCGGGGAAATGTACAAGCTCCCCAGCCGCTTTTGGGGGCGGTGTTCAAGTTTTTTACAATGTCCCCGGAAGTGTAAAAAACTGCCGTTATATTTGGCGGTGGGGGCGCATATGGGTTGCCGAGGTGATGGAGATGGTGGGCCAGTTGGTATGCGTCCGGGAGAAGGGCCGGGGACGGGGGGAGCCGGTGGAGCTTGGCCCGCTGACAGCGCTGCGCTGGACGGTGTACGCACCGGAGGGGCTGGCCCCCTGGCGGCTGAGGCGGCGGCTCCGAAAGGCGGAGCGCGCCCTGGTTCAGGCGGGAGCGGGCCGGGTGATCCTGGGGCAGGATTTCCCCTGGGCAGACCGGCTGGCACTGCTGCGTCCAGTGGAGCCCCTGCCCATGCTGCGCGCCTGCGCGGACGTATTTGCCCTGGGGGCGTTGATGGCGGAAGGGGTATCCCCCCATCGTGGGAGGGTGGCCCTGTCCGCCCCCCGGCTGTGTCCGGAGCTGGAGGGGGCGGCGGAGCGACTGTGCCCCCAGGTGCGGGGGCTGGTCATCGACGCCCCCGGCGGGGAGGACTACGCCCGGTATTTGCAGGCGAAGTTCGGCCTGCCGGTAGCGCCCGCCGCCGCGGGTGCAAATGTGACGGCGGCCTTCGGCCCGGGAGGGGGCCGCTGGGGCCGCCGCGTGGAGCTGTATGATGGCGGGACGCTGGGCGGTCTGGCGCTGGCGGCGGAGGGGATAGACCTCCCGGCGGACTGCGCCGGCCAGGTGCTGGCTCTGCTGTGGGAGCGGGGGGAGGTGCGCCGGGAGGAGCTGCGCGTCCACTCTGTTGACCGTATGCCTTGAATCTCGAAAGCGGCTGTGATAAAATAAGGACGATTAATGTTTATCTGAGGGGGTACAGCCGTGTTTCGAAATATAAAATGGTTGTTTTTTGATATTGGTTCAACATTGGTTGATGAGAGCCGCGCCTATGAGAGCAGATTGAGAGATGTCGCGAAGGCGGCAAATGTAACCTATGAATATGTTTGTGAAACCGCGGTCAGGTTCTATCGAGAGAACAAAAAGGGCGATGCGGAAACGATAAAATTGCTAGGGGTCGAAAAGCCGAAATGGAGATCGGAAGATGAGATTTTGTATGATGACGCGGAAGAATGTTTGAGAAAATTGAGCGGTCAATATAACATTGGCATTATCGCGAATCAATCACTTGGAGCGGCAAAGCGATTGGAGGATTTTGGGATATTAAAGTATATCAAATTGGTGATCGCTTCCGCGGAAGAAGGCATTGCCAAACCGGATGAAAGAATATTTGAACTTGCGCTGGACAGGGCCGGCTGCGAGCCGGGGCAATCGGTCATGATTGGGGACAGGATCGATAACGACATCGTCCCCGCTAAGAGGCTGGGAATGAACACCATATGGGTGAAGCAGGGGTTTGGAAGATACTGGAATATTACAAGTGAAGAAGAAAAAGCCGACTGTGAGGTAAACAATCTGATGGAGATTTGCGATATGATGGGGGCGGATACGCGGCGTCCGTTTTAAGGATATAACAGCAAAGATTGTCAGAAAAAGTTCAACTTATCTGCGGTTATCCATGATACAGAATAGCATGAAGCGGCCCTCCCCAGCCGAGGAGGGCCGCGTTTTAAAATTTTGCCCCGCCAAACTCGGACAGGGTGATGTTTTTGTTCCGCTCCGCCGTCCAGTTGATGGACCACTGGGAAGCAAACAGCAGCAGCTGGTTCTGCCGGTAGTCCTCCACCAGCATGGCGTCGCCGGGGAGGGTGAGGTCGTCGGCCCGCAGGGGCTCGTCGCCCTCGTGGCCCATCCAGCGCAGGTACTCGTAGGGCAGGCCCTCGGCGTACAGATCCACGCCGTACTCGTTTTTCAGGCGGTATTCCAGCACGTCGAATTGCAGGGTGCCCACTACGCCCACAATGACCTCCTCCATGCCGGAGTAGGGGGTTTTGAAGATTTGAATCGCGCCCTCCTGGGCGATCTGCTCCATGCCCTTGAGGAATTGCTTGCGCTTCATGGTGTCCAGGGGCCGCACCCGGCGGAAATGCTCCGGGGCAAAGGTGGGGATGGGGTCAAATTGGAACTTGCGTCCCGGCATACAAAGGGTGTCGCCGATGGAGAAGATGCCGGGGTCGAACACGCCGATGATGTCCCCGGCGTATGCCTCCTCGATGATCTCCCGCTCCGCCGCCATGAGCTGCTGGGGCCGGGACAGCTTCAGCTTTTTGCCGCCCTGGACGTGATAGACCTCGCGGTCGGCGTCAAACCGCCCGGACACCACCCGCATAAAGGCGATGCGGTCCCGGTGGGCCTTGTTCATGTTGGCCTGGATTTTGAACACGAAGGCGGAGAAGCCGTCGTCGAAGGAGTCGATGAGCTCCTCCCCGGCGGTGCGGGGCAGGGGAGAAGTGGTCATGCGCAAAAAGTCCTCCAGGAAGGGCTCCACGCCGAAGTTGGTCAGCGCCGAGCCGAAGAACACCGGGGAGAGCTGCCCATGGCGCACCCGCTCCATATCGAACTCGCAGGAGGCGCCGTCCAGCAGCTCGATCTCGTCGGCCAGCTGGTCGCGGTAGGACTGGCCGATCAAATCAGACAGCGCGGGGTCGTCC
>JAIEFH010000173.1 GCA_029067025.1 Oscillospiraceae bacterium
GGTGAGCAGATTTAGTGTGCTTTCCCCGGCGTTGACTGCCAGTTGGGGATGAAACACAGAGCGGGATGGAGAAAATACCTCTTGATAGGGGCAGTCTCGGCCCAAAATCAGGTTAGTCACCAAATTTGCGGCGACCATAGAGGAAGTCATTCCCCACTTGTTGAAGCCGGTGACGACATACAGCCTGGGTAGGCGCGGGGAGTACAGGCCGATATATGGTGCGCCGTCCAGCGTCATACAGTCCTGGGCGGCCCAGCGGCAGACCGGCTTGGCGTCCGGATAATGGCGGCGGGCGAAGTCCTCCAGCGTGGCCCAGCCACGGCCCTTTTTTCCTGTGCGATGCCCACCGCCTCCCAGCAGAAGCAGATTGTGGTCATTGCGGAAGGACAGCCCCTTGCCGCTCCCGTCCACATATATTCCGCCCAGATCCGGCCCGCCTTTCAGGGCCAGCACATAGGAGCGGCTCTGGTACATCTTCAGCCAATAGCAGCCGAATTTGTTGAGAAAGGGAAAGTGGGTGGCAACGACGATATGATCCGCCCGAATTCTGCCGCCACCGGTCACCGCTTCCCCTGTTTTAACCTCCAGCACCCGGGTGTGTTCGTAGATCCGCAGGCCGCCCAGCAGTCCGGCGGCGAATTTCAGCGGGTTAAACTGGGCCTGGCGGTCAAACCGTACCGCCCCGGCCACGGGGAAGGGGAGAGGAACTTTGTCCGCCAGAACGGAGGGATGGCCCAGTTTATCCAGGGCGGCCAGCTCCTGTTCCAGCTCCTTCCGATTGTCTAGGGAGTAGACATAGCTGGGCCTTTCCTCAAAATCGCAGGGAATATCCCGGCACAGGACGCGGAACCGTTCCAAAGCTGCCTGGTTGGCCTCCAGATAGGCCCTCGTCCGTTCCGGGCCGAACTCCTTCAGCAGCTTGTGGTAAATCAACCCGTGCTGGACGGTGAGCTTGGCGGTGGTATTTTTCGTCACCCCGCCGCACAGCCGTCCCGCTTCCGCCAGTACGCAGTCCACACCGGCTTGGGTCAGTTCATAGGCGCACAGCAGCCCAGCGAGCCCGCCGCCGATGACCAGCACGTCGGCGCGGATGTCTCCCCGCAACGGCTTAAATTCGGGCAGCTGAACGGTTTTCTCCCATATAGATTCCATCAACTCACCTCTTTTCCCTAGTATGTGTGGGTCGGCGGTAAATCATAAGCAAAAAAAGAACCGCAAAAGCGGTTCTTTTTCCGTCAATCTGTTTTCGATTTGAAAATGATGAATTTGCTCAGCACGTAGTTGACGATCACCACCACCACGTTGGCGGCAAGCTTGACCACGAGATGGTTGCAGTGCAGCGTATCCACGAAGAACCACATAATGGCCATCTCCAGCCCAAGAGAAAACAGCCGGGCGGCTACCATCTGCCACAGCTCCCGCAGGGCCACCCGCCAGGCCCAGTCCCTGGACTGGAATACGAACAGCTTATTGACAAAATAGGCAAACAGTACGCTGATTGCCCAGGCGATGACGGTGCTGGTGAGGTAATAGATGTGCATAACCTCGGTGAGCAGGGTGTAGGCAGTGTAGTTGACGACAGTAGTCATAACGCCCCAGAATAGATAGCTGATCAGCTCTCGGTGCTTGCGAAGCAGGGCCAGAATGGTATCGAACATAATATTCTCCTCATTCAAAAGGATATGGGGGTTCAAATGGGCAGGGCAAGCGCATCCGCGAATACATACGGCGTTTACGCGCTGTGGGGCAGGCGGAGAACGCGCGGGGCGGGCTTTGGGCGCTCAGCGCAGCAGATAGCCCACGTCCTCCATCCCGCGCTGGGTGAGAAAGACGGCCAGGGGGGACTGCCGCAGCACCTCGCGGATGTCGCATGACAGCGTATCGGCCTCGCCGGTCGTCCGCACCACGCTGGTATAGCTGTGGAAGCTGTACATACTGCTAAAGCTCTGCCCAAGCTGGCCGTACATTGCGCCATAAGCCCCCTGGAGCCGGGTGACCCAGCGGCGGTCGGCGGCGAGGACGGTCATAGCGGCCCGGGCTGCTTCCCGGGAGGTGAGATCCAGAGCGTCCAGGCGCAGGGCCCGGGCGGAGACCCGGAACCGGGGCAGCGTTACGGCGCCTTCCCCCACCTGGAGGGAGAGCCCTTTCTGCGTCCAGAGCTTGGCTCCGCCAATATCCGTCCCGGCGGACACCTGAACTTTTCCGCAGTTGCCGAACAGGCAGCCGCCGATGTCCCCGTCGGGCCCGCCTCCCTGGGCTTTTACCACCCGGGCGGAGCCGGTGATGACGATGTCGCCGCACGCTCCCTGGATACCCGCGCCGATGGCGGCGGCGCAGCAGGCGGCCTGGGCGGTCACTGTACCGCCTTGAATGCGGATGTCCCCTACAGGCGCGCCAAGCGCCCCGCCGATGCCGGCGCCGCCTCCGACTCCGGTGGCGGTGATGACCCCGCCGCGGATAAGAATGAGGCCAGTGCGTTCCCGGCCCACGCTGCTGTCCCGCCCGATGCCCGCGCCACCGGCTCCGCCGGTGGCGGTAAGGGTCCCGTCGGGCGCTCCTTTGGCGGCTTTGACCTGGTCAATGCGCAGGGAGGTGCCGTCCCCCAGGGATATGCCGGCACAGCCTGTGCCGCTCTCAAACACATTGTCCGTCCCGCGCTGCAAAAGCAGGGTAACGTCGTTCCCACGGCCCAGGTTGAACGCTCTGCCTGACGACACCCGGCACTCCACGCCGTCCAGGATCAGTTCCACCGCGCCGATGCCATCGGCCAGGGAAATCCTGCCGCTGAAGGGCAGTTGGTTTCCGTCAGTCCCAGCACCTCCGGCGATGGCGGTCACCTCCCTGGAGAGGATGTGGAGGGTGCGGGTTTCCTCCTCGTAGCGCCAATCCACGTCCTGCTCACCGCCGGTGACGGTGAACGGGTTGGGATACATTGAAATTTCCTGAAAGCTCCCCGCCTTTTCGTCCCAGCGCACGTAGATATAACGTGTCCTGGGGTGGCCCGCCTTATCCCGTCCCCGGAGGGCAATGGTGTGGGCAGGCCATTTTTCGTCGGAATCTTGCTTTAGCAGCCACAGCTGGACGGGATCCATCTGATCTTCCCGCAGGATCAATTGCCCCTGTCTGCCGTCTAATGCCAGGGAGGTGATGGAACTCCATTCCGAAAGCAGCGTTTTCCATACGATGTCAAATGGGGTCAGAGGTTCCCCCTGGGCGTTGTGTACGGCGATTCCCTCCGCCGCCAGCAGAGCGACAGGGCCGTCCACCACCACTGAGACTGCCGCGAATCCATTGGCCTCTTCGGTTAGCGCCACCGCGCCTCCAATCAGCCGCAGGACGCTGGACGCCCCACCCCGGAGATTGCCAATGCGCAGCAGCCCACCGCCATCCACGGTGAGGGTCACGCCGTCTTTTAACTGAACCTGGGCCAGCGTGTTCTCACCCGCGCTGAACACCCGGGTCTGGGGGTATTCCGCGGTCAGCAGGGGGGAGTTCACCTGCTGAAGGGTTACTGTCCCCGAGCCGGCAAGCCGGAGCGTTGGGTTCTCTTGGCCTTCCTGGTTCAGCCCCCGGAGGATCATATGTTCCGTTCCGTCTACTGTTAGTGAACCGGCCTCTGGGTCAAAGGACACAGCCGACAGATCTGGGCCCGACACTTGGACTGTTTCCAGTTCCAGCGTTTCCATTGGGAGGGCCGTATCCTGTGCTTCCGCTGATGCAGCGATTCCGTCCAGCAGGCCCATCAGCCCGTCGCCGGAACCGCCCAAGGCGGCCAGCAGATCCATCAGCATTTCCAGATCTCCGCCGCCGCCCCCCGCCAGGAGAGCCAGCATGGAGGGCATGGACAGGAGATCGTCGCCGGACAGCAGTAAATCCATCAAAAAAGTATCCAGCCCTGGGGCTGTGCCCCCGGTGAACTGTGTCTGAAAATCCTCCAGACTGGTAAATGTGCCACCGGTCAGCAGCTCCAGCGCCTGATCCGGCGAAATGCCGTCCGCCACCATCTCCAGCATCTGCCGCAGTCCCTCCGCCGCCTGGGCCGGATCTGCCGTCCCAGAGGGTGTGCCGCCGGAAATCACTGCTCCCAGGTAGAGCGCGGCCAGATAGCCTGCGGCGGAGCTGCTCTCCAGCGGCAGCTTCCCCAGGGCGGCCAGCAGCTCAGCGCCGCTGGCGGAGCCGTCCACCCCCAGTGCGGCCAGCAGCGCGGCTTTGTCGGGGGCGCTGTCCATCCCCCGGAGCAGCCAGGAGGGGAGGCTTTGAACCTCTTTCTGCCGGGCGGATAGGCCGTCCATCACCGCGTCCACCAGCGCGTCCAGGCCGTCCCCGGCCTCACCGTCCTGAAACAGCCCCGCTTCTACGCCGTCTTGGGCGATGCGGTCGATCTCCCCACGCAGCTGCTCCAGCTCCGCCTGGAGGACGGCGCGATCCAACCGGCCGTCCCCCGCGGCCTGCCGGGCCAGCTCTTCCATGCGGCCCAGGTTGTCCTCAACTTCCGCCAGGGCGGCTTCTCCCGACTGAAGTGTGCGGCGGCCCTCCCGGGCCTGCCGCCCCGCCTGGGTCACCCGGGCCATCAACTGCCGCAGGGTTTCCGAGACGGTGGCCGCCGCCCGGTTGGGGTTGGCCGCTTTCTGGGTCTGGCCTGTACCGGCCTGCTTCTCTGTCTTATCCGTCCTCTGATACCGGGACACGGCCAGTTCTCTGTTTCTGCGAATACTCAGCTCTCCCATCTCATGGGCCCCCTTCCGCCAGGCGCAAAAGCCGTTTTTCCTTTTTTATCAATATCGTCTCATTGGCGGGAAAAAATAAGCTTCCTCTTTTGGCAGACAGCCGAAAGAGGAAACTTGCTCATCCATATTTATGATTTGGGCCCCAGGCCATCCACATAGTCCAGTGGGGTGATCCCCATGCTCAGGAGCCGCTCCCTGGCAGCGGGCAGACAGTCGTCCCAAACCTGGTTGGGCTCGTGGCAGTCGGAACCGATGATGACCGGAATGCCGGTGCCTACCACTTTGTCCCAGAACTTTTGGTGGGGGTACATCAGCCGAGAGCCGTCTGGATAGTCATGGATTCCCCGCCGCAGGCCGTTGGCGTTATATTCCAGGATCACGCCGCTGCGGAGGGCGGCTTCGATGATGATTTCCGAAGCCTGATCGCAGTTCCGATCCCAGGCAAACTGCCCCAGCGCAAAAAGATCCGGATGCGCCGCTATACGGAAATAGCCGGTTTTCAGCGCCGCCGCAATTGCCCGGGCATATGCTACGTAGTCCCCGGTGCTTTGGGAGTAAAAGATGTTGTGAAGCTTGCCATGGGCGTCCGGAAAGAAATGCTCACCCAGGATCAGATAATCCAGCTTTTTCTTGGTCAGAAGTTCCTCGTAATAGGGGTGATATTTTGAAAGATATTCGATCTCCAGCCCCTTGTACAGGGTAATATCCGGGCGATATTCCTGAGCCAGCCGGTCGACGGCGGCGAGGTAATCATCCAGCTCCGCATAGGACATTCGCAGGCCATAATCATGGTCGGGGAAGGGGGCGTGATCGGAAAATCCCAAGATGGAAATGCCCGCTTTTATCGCTTCAAGCACGTAATCACGCTCAGTTCCCTGGGCGTGGCGGCATCGCTGGGTATGTGTATGATAGTTTGCTTTCATAGAACTTCTTCCTTCCGCCGTCAGCATCCATCCTCTGGCGGGTCTGCCGGATTTTCGACCTAATTATACTATAAACACGGCGAATTTGTCTATGGGAAACGAACGTATAAATGATAAAGCCCCAAGAGCGCCGCCCGGTTTTGAGGCGGCGCTCCTGGTCGGACAGCGCGGGAAAACGTCAGGGCTTTTGTAAGGCCAGTTCCAGCGTTTTTTCGTAGGCGGCAATGACCGCCTCCATCACCGTGCCGCGAAACCCGGCCTGCTCCAGGGTCCGGACGCCCTGGATGGTGGAGCCGCCGGGGGAGCAGACGGCGTCCTTCAGAACGCCGGGGTGCTGGCCGGATTCCAAAACCAATTTTGCGGAGCCTGCCAGCATCTGGGCGGCAAGCTCCATCGCCTGGGCTCGGGGCAGACCGCAGGCCACGCCGCCGTCCGCCAGGGCCTCAAGAAACAAATCCGCAAAGGCCGGGCCGCAGCCGGATACAGCGGATCCGGCATCTATCAAACGCTCCGGCAGGGGAGAAAAGCGGCCTGCCCCAGCCATAGCGTCCAGAAACAGCCGTTCCTCCTCACCGGTGACATTCTCTGCGCAGGTATAGAGGATCATTCCCTCGCCAATGGAGGCCGGGGTGTTTGGCATGATGCGGATGACGGGATAGTCCCTGCCCGCCAGCTCCTGAATTTTACCGATACTCAGTCCCGCGGCCATGGTTACCAGAAAAAAGCGATCCTGCCGCGCCGCCAGCGCGGGACGCAGTTCCGTCAGCAGATCCGCCATCATCTGGGGTTTTACGCCCAGAAAGATGAAATCCGCCCATTCCGCCGCGCCGGCGGCGTTGGATACTCCGCAGCCCAGCTCTTCCGCCAGGGCTTCCGCCTTTTGAGGCGTGCGGTTGGCGAGATGGATACAGCTTCCGGGAATTTTTCGCCGGGCCGCGCGGGCCAGTGCCCCGCCCATATTTCCAGTGCCGATGAAACCCAGTTTTACACCGCTGAGCGCTCTGTCACACATATCATTTCCTCCTATCTGACTTGTCCCTCGCCATAGATGACGTATTTGCAGGAGGTCAATTCCTCCAGCCCCATGGGGCCCCGAGCGTGCATTTTCTGGGTGGAGATGCCGATCTCCGCCCCCAGGCCGAATTCGCCGCCGTCAGTAAAGCGGGTGGAGGCGTTGACATACACCGCAGCCGCGTCCACCGTGTCCAGGAAACACTGAGCCTTGAAGTAATTCCTGGTAATGATGCTCTCGGAGTGCTGGGTGCTGTGGGCGTTGATGAAGGCGACGGCTTCCTCCATATCCTTTACGGTGCGAACCGCCAGAATATAGTCGTCATACTCCGCGTCCCAGTCGCTGTCCTGCGCCAAAACGCCCCGGTTGCCAAGGACTTTCAGCGCCTTTTCGTCGCAGCGGAGCTCCACTTTGTAGCGGTCCAGCAGGGGAACGGCCTTCGCCAAAAACGGTTCCAGCACATCCTCCTGAATCAAAACACACTCCACCGCGTTGCACACCGAGGGCCGGGAGCACTTGGCGTTGCAGAGAATCTCCGCCCCCATATCCAAGTCGGCCTCGTCGTCGATGTAGATGTGGCACACGCCCTCGCCTGTGCGGATGACGGGGACGCTGGCCTCCTTTGCCACAGTGCGGATCAATTCCGCGCCGCCCCGGGGGATCAGCACGTCCACATATCCATCCAAGTGCATCAGTTCCTTTGCTGTCTCGCGGCTGGTGTCCTGCACCAGGGAGATACAATCCTCCGGCAGACCCACGGAGGCCAGGGCCTCCCGCATTAGAGCCGCTACACAGCGGTTGGAGCGAATGGCTTCCTTTCCGCCCCGGAGAATGCAGGCATTGCCGGATTTCAGGCACAGAGCCGCCGCGTCCACAGTGACGTTGGGCCGGGCTTCAAAGATGATGGCGATAACCCCCAGGGGAACCCGCCGTCGGCTGATGATAAGCCCATTGGGCCGGGTTTCCGTCTTATCCGCCTTTCCAATGGGATCGGGCAGGGCGATCACCTGCCGAATGCTGTCCACGATCCCGGCGATCCGCGAGGGCGTCAGGGTCAGCCGATCCAGCATGGCGGAGCGCATTCCCGCCTCCTTGGCGGCGGCCACATCCTCGGCGTTGGCGGAAAGCCATTCCGCCTGCCGCTCTGTCAGGATCTGTGCGATGGCCTCCAGAGCCTGGTTTTTTTTCGCCGTCCCGGCGGTGGAAAGGGTATAGGCGGCAGCTTTTGCCAATCCGCCCTGAGTTTGCAGTGTCGTCATTGGGTTATCCTCCCTGAAATAAATCTTGTTCCGATGTCCTGTCCCTCCACAATGCCGTAAAGGTTCTCCAGCTTGGCCCCGTTGGTGATTACCATGTCGAATCCGGCGGCCATGGCAACCCGGGCGGCGGAGAGCTTTGTCGCCATGCCGCCGGTGCCCCGCCAGGTGCCCGCGCCGCCGGCCATCTCCAAAATTTCCGGCGTCAGCTCCGTGACCTGATGGAGGAGCCTGGCCTCCGGATGGACTTTTGGATCCGCGTCGTACAGCCCGTCAATGTCGCTGAGAAGAACCAGCAGATCCGCACGGCACAGCCCCGCCACAATGGCGGACAGGGTGTCGTTGTCACCCAGAACCTTGTGGTGTCCCGTCTCGATCTCGGCGGAGGAGACGGAGTCGTTTTCGTTTACCACAGGGATGACCCCCATGGAGAGCAGGGCGGAGAATGTACCCCGCAGATGCTCCGCTCGGTCTGAATTATCTACGTCGTCCCCGGTCAGCAGAATCTGGGCCACGGACTGGTTGTACTCGGCGAAGAGCTTGTCGTAGATATGCATCATCCGGCACTGGCCCACCGCCGCCGCGGCCTGCTTCATCCGCAGCTCCCTGGGCCGCTCGGGAAGCCCCAGGCTCTCTATGCCCACGGCGATGGCGCCGGAGGATACCAAAATGATCTCGTGGCCCAGGCCGTGGAGATCCGCCAGTGTGCGGGCTAAGCGCTCCATACTCCTGAGATCCAAGCTTCCGGAGTCATGGGTGAGGGTGGATGTGCCCACCTTGACTACGATACGCTGCTTTTTCCCTTCCATCTCTCTGTCCTCCTAATGCTTTTTACGAGGCATTTATTTAAATGACCTGATTATAACACAGCGAAAGGAAAAAGAAAAGCCTGTAACGTTTAGAGCTTTTATTGCAAGCTGTGCGCCAGCCAGTTCGGATGAGCGCCAGAGGATGTATAGCGGCATATAGGCAGACGGCTGTCAAGGGGAGACCCCGCTTGACAGCCGTCTGTGCTGTGCATAAATGCGTTTGGCTTCAGTCAACAATGTCAACCGACAGCTTTTTGCCCTGGCGCTGGGCCACCGAGCGCATCAGCGCGCGGATCTCCTTGGCGATGCGGCCCTGACGGCCGATCACTTTGCCCATATCGCCGGGGGCCACCCGGAGCTCCAGCACCGTCTCGGCGGGCGTCTCGTATTCGGAGACGGACACCGCGTCGGGATCGTCCACCAGGCTGCGGGCGATATAAATGAGCAATTCCTTCATGTGGCCTCCAGATTCTGATTACATACCGGCCTTTTTCAGCAGGTCGCGCACCGTATCGGTAGGCTGAGCGCCGGCTTTGACCCAGGCCTGGGCCCGCTCCACGTCGATGTTGACGGCAGCGGGATTCTGCCGGGGATCATAGGTACCGATCTCCTCGATGAAGCGGCCGTCCCGGGGATAGCGGGAGTCGGCGACCACCACGCGGTAGAAGGGGGCCTTCTTAGCGCCCATGCGGCGCAGACGAATCTTAACCATTGTATATTCACCTCCAAAAGTTGTTCGTTCATTTATGGTAAATGCCCTATAGAAAGAGCAGAACCAACAAGTTGCTGCGCTTCTTTAAAACGGCAATCCCATGCCTTTGAACTTCCCAAACAGTCCCTTAGCCTTCCTGGGGTTGGCAAATTGCCGAGTAAGCTGCTGGATCATGTCAAACTGCTTCAGCAGACGGTTCACATCCACCACCTGGGTGCCGGAACCGGCGGCGATGCGCTTTTTCCGGCTGGAGTTGAGGATGTTGGGATTCTCCCGCTCATAGGGGGTCATGGACTGGATGATGGCTTCAATACGGGCCAGGTTGCCCTCATCCACCGACAGATCCAGTTTTTTACCTCCCATGCCCGGAAGCATTCCGGCGATGTCCTGCATGGAGCCCATGCTCTTGAGCTGGATGAGCTGGTCATAGAAGTCGGCCAGGGTGAACTTGTTCTTGCGTAGCCGCTCCATCTGCTCGGCGGCTTTTTTGGCGTCCAGGTTCTGCTCCGCTTTTTCAATGAGGGAGAGCACGTCGCCCATGCCCAGAATGCGGCTGGCCATGCGGTCGGGATGGAATACCTCCACTGCGTCCAGCTTTTCCCCAATGCCCGCGAACTTGATCGGCTTTCCGGTGACAGCCCGGATGGAGAGGGCCGCGCCGCCCCGGGCGTCGCCGTCCAGCTTGGTGAGCATCACCCCGTCGATGTCCAGTGCGTCGTCAAAGGCCTTGGCGGCGGTGACGGCGTCCTGGCCGATCATGGCGTCCACCACCAGCAAAATTTCGGTGGGAGAGACGGCCCCTTTGATGCGCCGCAGCTCGTCCATCAGCGCTTCGTCCACATGGAGCCGTCCGGCGGTGTCCAGGAACACCATGTCGTTTCCGTGCTTTTTGGCGTGTTCTACGGCGGCCTTGGCGATGTCCACCGGGTCGATCTGACCCATCTGGAACACCGGGATGTCAAGCTGTTCGCCCACGACTTCCAGCTGTTTGATGGCGGCGGGGCGGTACACGTCGCAGGCGGCCAGAAGGGGGCGCTTGCCCTGCTTTTTCATCAGACCCGCCAGCTTGGCGCCGTTGGTGGTTTTGCCCGCGCCTTGGAGGCCCACCAGCATCACAATGGTGGGCGGGGCGGAGGAGATAGCCAGTTTGCTGTCGCCGCCCCCCATCAGGGAGGTCAGCTCCTCGTTGACGATTTTGACAATCATCTGGGCGGGGGTGAGGGATTCCATCACGTCCTGTCCCACAGCCCGCTCCGTGACGGAGGCCACAAAGCTCTTGACCACTTTGAAGTTTACGTCCGCCTCCAAAAGGGCCATTTTGATTTCCTTCATGGCCTCTTTTACGTCGGCCTCGGAGAGCCGGCCCTTGCCGCGCAGGCGCTTAAAAACGGCGGACAACTTGTCGGTGAGACTTTCAAATGCCATAACAGTTACTCCTGCTCCAGTTTGGCCACGTTTTCCTTGATGGCGCGGGCCAGTCCGTCCAGCATAACATCGTTGTAGCTGTGCTTATCCACTGCCCGAAGCAGCTGGTCAGCGGCGGCGTCAATGGCGGCGATGGCCGCCTTTGACTGTTGAAAGCGGCGGATGATGTGGGTTTTGTCCTCAATTTCCGTCATGGCCGCCTCAGCCCGGACAATGACATCCCGCACACCCTGGCGGGAGATGCCATAGTTCTCCGCGATTTCGGCCAGGGAGAGATCTTCGTTATAATAGAGGTCGTAGAATTCCCGCTGCCGCTCGGTGAGCAGATCGCCGTAAAAATCAAACAGCATGGCCATACGGTATGCTTGATTTTTCATGGAACCCCGCCTCCACAAGATGTTGTGTAAAGCTGATAAGCTTTACAATCCGATACTATACCATAGACCACGCCAAAAGTCAAGGAGAAAATACCATGTTTTTCAAAGCGTTCAGAAAAAATTTACCTTGCGGCGCAAAATAACAGGTGTCAAATGGAAGCGGATGATGTATAATACTACCTTAGAGTAAAAATACAAGAGGAGGAACACTATGCGACAGCATTGGAAACGGTTGGCGGACGGGGTAGAGCTGGCGGTGAACCAGACCGATAAGTTCAAGACCGGCCTTCTTGGGGTGACTCTTACCGTCCCCCTTGGCGCGGATACCGCCACCGCCGGGGCGTTGATCCCGGAGGTGCTTGGCAGGGGCAGCAGCCGCTACCCGGATATGGAGAAGCTTTCCGCCGCCGCGGACGCGCTGTATGGCGCCTCCCTGGGCCCCGTGGTTCGACAGCGGGGGGAGAGCCAATGCGTCAGCTTTTTGTGCAGCTTTATTGATGACCGCTATGCCCTGGACGGGTCGGCGGTGCTGGAGCCCGCGGCCAAACTGATGGGAGAGGTACTGCTGGATCCTGTCCTCCAGGGTGGCTTGTTCCGCCGGGACTATGTGGAGTCGGAGGGCGCCAACCTGGCTGACCGCATCCAGGCCCGAGTGAACGACAAGCGGAGTTGGGCCGTCTTCCGGCTCATTCAGGAGATGTGCGCAGGGGAGACCTATGCTGTTGACAAGCTGGGGGACGCGGAGAGAGCCCGAACCATGACCCCTGATGAGCTGTGGGCGGCCTACCGATCTCTGTTGTCCGGGGCAAAGGTGAACTTTTATTATGGGGGCGGAGCCCTGCCGGAGCGGGTGGAGGACGCGGTTCGGCACGCGTTTGCCCCATTGCTGACAGGGCGGGACGCTCCGGTTCGCTGTCAGGTGATTGCGGAGCCCAAGGGCCCTGTCCGCACGGTGACAGACGCCATGGACGTGACCCAGGGCAAGCTGGCCATGGGCTTCCGCACCGGCGGGATCACCGTGGAAAGCGAGGATTATCCCGCCCTGCTGGTGTGCAATACGCTGTTCGGCGCCGGCGCCAACTCCAGGCTGTTTCTCAATGTACGGGAGAAAATGAGCCTGTGTTACTATGCCTCTTCCGCGCTGGACAAGCTCAAGGGGCTGATGGTGGTGTCCTCCGGGGTGGAGTTTGCCCAATTCGACCGGGCCCAGGAGGCCATTCTGGAACAACTGGATGAAGTGCGCCAGGGCCGCTTTTCCGGCGAGGAGCTGAATGCCGCAATCCGCTCGGTGGTCAGCGATCTGTGGGGGCGGCAGGACAGCCAAGGGCAGATGGAGGACGACCGGCTCACCGGCCTGTTGTTCCATTGTGCCGCCGGGGAGGGGGAGGCTCTCGCCCAAAAGGTGGAACGGGTCACAGCCGACCAGGTGGCGGAGGTTGCCCAAAAGCTGAAGCTGGATACCATATACCGTCTCACAGGGAAGGAGGGCTGAGTTGTGGACAGATTGGAGTACACCGCCTTGGGCCAGACTGTACACCACTGTGTACTGCCCAACGGGCTGAACATCTATGTGGACGTGCGCCCCGAGTACGGCAAGCAGTTCGCCTTTTTTGCCACCCGCTATGGAGGGATGGATCTGCGCTTCCGGGGCGAGGATGACGACTGGATGGAAACACCGGCGGGGGTGGCCCATTTCCTGGAGCATAAGACCTTTGATACGCAGGACGGTAACGCGCTGCAGATCATGGCCGCCAATGGCACCGACCCCAACGCCTTTACCTCTTGCGCCATGACCGG
>JAIEFH010000174.1 GCA_029067025.1 Oscillospiraceae bacterium
CCCCACACACTATCTGACCCCATAAAAAAGTTGAAAACTGGAACTGGAAACCATGCCAGTTCTTATTATAATAGCACCAGAACAAGGGGTTGTCAAATAAGGCCCCGGAAGGAGTTGTCAAACATGAATCAATCCAAAAGCAACCAGATTTTGACCAAGCTGTGCATGACCGCCGTCATGGCGGCGCTGGTGGCCGTGGGTTCTTATCTCCAGATTCAGATTCCGTCCATTCTGGGCACCAGCCGTTTCCACCTGGGCAATGTGATGTGCGCCCTGTCCGGCCTGCTGCTGGGGCCATGGTGGGGGGCGCTGGCCTCGGGGCTGGGCTCCGCCATCTTTGACCTGTTCGACCCCCTGCGCATTATGGAGGCCCCCATCACCTTCCTGACCAAGGGGCTGTACGGCCTGGTGGCGGGCGCGGTATATTTCAAGGTGTTCAAGGGGAAGAGCAACTACGTCAGCGAAGCGGTGGCCAGCGCTGCGGCGGCGGTGAGCTACATCGCGGTGTACCTGGTGAAGTGCTTTTTTTATAACGGCCTGCTGGTCAAGGGGCTGGCCCCGGACGCGGCGTGGATTGCCGCCCTGGGCAAGCTGCCCTCCTCCGCTTTCAACGGCATCGTGGCGGTGATCTTCGCGCCCATCCTGGGAGTTGCGCTGCACAAGGCGCTGAAGGCGGCGCATTTGGAAGAAAAGCTGGCGTAGTGCGTCGCAAATGACAAAAAACCGGGTGCGTTCCACACGCACCCGGTTTTCTATTTGACCACTTCAATAATCGTGCCGCCCCCCAGCACGGCGCCGCTTTCGTCGTACACCACCGCCGCCTGCCCGGGCGTCACCGCCCGCTGGGGCTGGGCAAAGCTGAGCCGCACCCGCTCCCCTGACCGAATCACAGTTACCGGCTGCTCCTTCTGGCGGTAGCGGGTTTTGATGAGGGCCGGAAACGGCCCTCCTGGCGGGTCGATGAGCCAGTTCCAATCCGCCGCCACGCAGCCAGCAGAGTACAGCGCCTCCTCCGGACCCACGGTGACGGTGTTGTCCGCCATACACTTACCGCACACATAGATGCGTCCCGACGACGACCCCCCCCCCCCCCGGCGCTGGCCGATGGTGAGCCTGTCTCTTCTCCACATCTCCGAGCCCACGAGACATCTCAGGC
>JAIEFH010000175.1 GCA_029067025.1 Oscillospiraceae bacterium
GCGCGCCCTTTGGCCCCGGCCCCGCCGCCGCGCTGCGTGAGGCGCTGGCCCTGGCTGAGGAGTGGGGGCTGGCCGTGGAAAACCACGAGGGCTACGTGGGCACCGCCGACCTGAACGGAGGCGAGGATGCGCTCCATATTTTGGGCCACTTAGATGTGGTGGCCCCCGGCGAGGGCTGGACGGTGACCAAGCCCTATGCCCCCAAGCTGGTGGACGGCCTGCTGTACGGCCGGGGCACCGATGACGACAAAGGCCCTGTGGTGGCCGCCCTGCTGGCCATGAAGGCGGTGAAGGATCTGGGGGTGCCGCTGAAGCGCAACTGCAAGGTCATTATGGGCACCAACGAGGAGAGCGGCTCCGGGGACATCGCCTGGTACTTCGCAAAACACCCCTACGCCCCTGCCACCTTCTCCCCCGATGCCAACTATCCGGTCATCAACACGGAGAAGGGCGGCTTCCGCCCTACCTTCAAGCGGAGTTGGCCCGTCCAGGAGGCGCTGCCCCGTGTGAAGTGGCTCCACGGCGGCATCCGGTTCAACGTGCTGCCGGGGGATGCCTCCGCCGGGGTGGAGGGGCTGACCATGTACGACATCCAGCCCGTGGCCCGGGACGTCACCGCCCGCACGGGGATCAAGTTTACCTTTGCCCATGAGAACGGCGTCACGGTGATCCGGGCCAAGGGGGAGAGTTCCCACGCCGCCTTCCCCGCAGGAGGCAACAACGCCATCACCGGGCTGATTACCCTGCTGTGCGCCCTGCCGCTGGCAGACGGGGGCTGCAAGGACGCGCTGCGCGACCTGAACACCCTGTTCCCCCACGGGGACTGGAAGGGCCGGGCCCTGGGCATCGCCCAGAAGGAGCCTGTAGCCGGGGAGCTGACCCTGGCTTTCTCCCTGCTGGAGATCACCGAGACCGGGCTGGAGGGCCGTTTTGACAGCCGCACCCCGTTGTGCGCCACCGAGGAGAACTGCCGCGACGTGGCCAAGGCCGCGTTCGAGGCAAAGGGCTTCGAATTTGAGGGCGTCCAGGAAAAGCCCCACAATGTCCCCGCCGACAGCCCCTTCATCCGCACCCTGCTGAAGCGGTACGAGGAGTACACCGGGCTGAAGGGCGAGTGCCAGGCCATCGGCGGCGGCACCTATGTCCACAATATCCCCGGCGGCGTGGCCTTTGGCTGCTCCCTGCCCGGCTTTGAGTCCCACCTCCACGGCCCGGACGAGCGGGTGCAGGTCAGCACCCTGATGCTGTCCGCCAAGCTGTTCGCCCAGGTCATTGTGGATCTGTGTGGCGAATAAAAAGCGTGTAAAAGGCCCGCCCCGCGTCAGCGGGGCGGGCCTTTTCTGCGTTCAGGGATGGGCATGGATCAGGGATGAATGCCCCGGTTCTGATCGCCGGACTGGTTGACACCGAACTCGTAGTCATTGCCGGGAAGGATGGCGTTGAGCAGAATGCCCGCGATGGCGGCGATGGCCAGGGAGGTCAGGGTGATGGACGCGCCGCCCACCTCGAAGGTCAGACCGCCGGAGAAGCCCAGGCCGCACACCAGGATGACGGCGGCGATGATGAGGTTGCGGGAGTTGGTGAAGTCCACCTTGTTTTCCACGATGTTGCGCACGCCGATGGCGGAGATCATGCCGTAGAGCATGAAGCTGACGCCGCCCACGATGGCGGAGGGCATGGAGCCGATGATCTCAGCCATTTTGGGGATGAAGCCCAGCACCACGGCATAGATGGCCGCCAGCCGGATCACATTGGGGTCGTACACCCGGGACAGCACCAGCACGCCGGTGTTCTCGCCGTAGGTGGTGTTGGCGGGGCCGCCGAACATGGCGGACAGGGTGGTGGCCAGGCCGTCGCCGATGAGGGTGCGGTGCAGGCCGGGATCCTCGATGAAGTTCTCCCCCACGGTGGCGGAGATGGCGGACATATCGCCGATGTGCTCCATCATGGCGGCGATGGCGATGGGGGCCATGACCAGGATGGCGGACAGGTCAAACTTGGCAAACTGGAAGGGGGGCAGGCCGATCCAGCCCGCGTCGGCCACAGCGGCGAAGTTCAGAAGGGACTGGCCGTCGGCAGTGGTGACGCCGGCGGCGTTCATGATGAGGGCGGCGACATAGGCCACCACCACGCCCAGCAGGATGGGGATGATCTTCAGCATCCCCTTGCCCCAGATGTTGAACACCACGATTACCGCCAGGGCGATGATGGCCAGGGGCCAGCAGGTGGAGGCGTTGGACACGGCGGAGGGGGCCAGGTTCAGGCCAATGCAGATGATGATGGGGCCGGTGACCACCGGGGGCAGGAAGCGCATGACCTTGTGTACGCCCACCACCTTGACCAGCAAGGCCAGCACCAGGTACAGCAGGCCGGCCACCACGATGCCGCCGCAGGCGTATTGGAGCTTCTCGGCGGCGGGCATGTTGGCATAAATGCCCTGGTCCAGCTTGGACACGGTTTCAAAGCCGCCCAGGAAGGCAAAGGAGGAGCCCAGGAAGGCGGGCACCCTCAGCTTGGAGCAGATGTGGAAAAACAGGGTGCCGACGCCGGCGAAGAACAGGGTGGTCTGGATGTTCAGGGGCAGGCCATACTGGCTGCTGACGATGATGGGCACCAGGATGGTGGCGCCGAACATGGCGAACATATGCTGCACACCCAACAGCAGCATTTTGGGCAGGCCCAGGGTGCGGGCGTCGCGGATGGCTTCTTGATTGTTCATACTCAACTCTCCCTCATGTAAATTCGCAAAAAAAGAGGCAACCACCCAACGGCGATTGCCTTAAAAAGAGAAATAGAAACGATACGCCCGCAGGCCGGACGTTTTGAAAAACAGCGGCGTAGGCTTGCGCATATCGTTCCCCTCCTTTTGCGTTCGGTATATGATACCAAAAGCCGACAAAGTTTGCAAGCTGGAATATTGCACGAAAACCGCCCGGCTGTGCCGGGCGGTTTTTTATAATACCTTGGACAAAAAGCCAATGGCGCGCTGCTCCTGGAATATGCGCAACACTCCCCACC
The DNA here is from genome assembly GCA_029067025.1 of Oscillospiraceae bacterium. GTDB lineage: Bacteria > Bacillota > Clostridia > Oscillospirales > Oscillospiraceae > Enterenecus. Next base: position 3,019 of record JAIEFH010000175.1, read on the forward strand.
CCGCAGGGGTGGGGAGTGTTTTTCACAATACTTTGGACAAAAAGTCAATGGTGCGCTGCTCCTTGGGATTGGCGAAAAAGGCGTGGGGCTCGTTTTGCTCCAGGATCTTGCCCTCGTCCATGAACAGCACCCGGGTGCCCACCTCCCGGGCGAAGCCCATCTCGTGGGTGACCACCACCATGGTCATGCCCTCATGGGCCAGCTCCTTCATGACGGCCAGCACCTCGCCCACCATCTCGGGATCCAGGGCGGAGGTGGGCTCGTCAAACAGCATCAGCTTAGGCTTCATGGCCAGCGCCCGGACGATGGCGATGCGCTGCTTCTGCCCGCCGGAGAGCTGGGCGGGGTAGGCGTCCGCCTTTTCCTCCAGACCCACCCGCTTGAGCAGGGTGACGGCGGTCTCGTCCGCTTCGGCCTGGCTCATGAGCTTGGTGCGCACCGGGGCCAGGGTGATGTTTTTTCGGATGGTCATGTTGGGGAACAGATTGAAGTGCTGGAACACCATGCCCATCTGGCGGCGGATGGCGTTGATGTCCGCCTTGGGGTCGGTGATCTCCTGGCCCTCAAAGGTGATGGTGCCGGAGGTGGGGGTCTCCAGCAGGTTGAGGCAGCGCAGGAAGGTGGACTTGCCCGAGCCGGAGGGGCCGATGACCACCACCTTCTCCCCGGGATAGATGTGCTCGGAGATGTTGTGCAGCACCAGGTGGTCGCCAAAGGATTTGGTCAGATTTTTAACGTCGATCACTTTGACGCAGCCTCCTTTCCAGCCTGCCCTGGAGCCAGGTGAGGATAATGCAGAACACCAGGTACATCACGGCGGTACCTATGTAGGGGAACATATACTCGTAGGTTTTGCTGCCTACCGCCTCCGCATAATAGAGCACCTCGGCGGCGCCGATGGCGGAGACCAGGGAGGTGTCCTTGAACAGGACGATGAACTCGTTGCCTAGGGCGGGCAGGATGTTCTTGAACGCCTGGGGGACGATGATAAAGCGCATGGTGTCCACGTAATCCAGGCCCAGGGAGCGGCCCGCCTCGGACTGGCCCGCGTCCACGCTCATTAAGCCGCCCCGGACGATCTCCGCCACATAGGCACCCGAGTTGATGCCCAGGCCCAGCATACCCACGAAGAAACGGTTGCGGCTGGTCTTGAAAATGATAAAGCCCCAGATAAGCAGCTGCACCAGCATGGGGGTGCCCCGGATGACCGTGGTATAGATCTTGCACAGGACGTTCAGTACCCCGAGGGCGAAATTCCGCTTGCCCAGGCGCTGCTGGTCATGGGCGGAGCGGATGACCGCCACCAAAACGCCCAGGATCACGCCGATGACCAGGGCGCAGGCCGTCAGCTCCAGCGTTGTGCCCATGCCCCGCAGGTAAAGCTTCCAGCGGTCGCCCGTCACAAAGGCCATGTTAAATTTTTTTGTGAAATCAGCCCAGAATTCCTCCATAGGCTCGCCTCCCCTAATTCTGTCGAAAAGCGGCCCCCCGCATTGGGGGCCGCTTTCCCGTGTCCTGCCGCGGGCAGGGATTGATCACTCGGCGGGGATGTACTTGTCGATGATCTTCTGCACGGTGCCGTCCGCGATCAGCTCCTTCAGCGCACCGTTCACTGCGTCCAACAGCTCCGTGTTGCCCTTCTTGATGCCGATGGCGTAATCCTCGAGAACCCAGTTGCCTTCCAGGAGGGTAAGACCCTCGTTGGCGGCCACAAAGGCCTTGGCGGGCTCGTTGTCAATGATGACGCAGTCGATCTGGCCGCCCTTCAGAGCCTCTACTGCCATGGCACCGTTGTCATAGGCGATGACGTGATCCTCGCCGTAGCCGCCGTTCTCCGGGGTGTCGGAGGCGTAGATGTAACCGGTGGTGCCCTTCTGGCAGCCGATCATCTGCTCACCCAGGTTATCCATAGTCACGTCGGAGCCTTCCTTGACGATGACCACCTGCACGCCGGTGGCGTAAGAGTCGGTAAAGTCCAGCGTCTCCTTGCGCTCCTCGTTGACGGTGACGCCTGCCATGACGATGTCGCTCTGGCCGTTGGCAGCAGCGGTGAGGGCGGCGGTGAAGTCCTGGTCATCCACTACCAGCTCCAGGCCCAGCTTCTTGGCGATTTCGGTGGCAACCTCCACGTCGATGCCCTCGAAGCCGCCGTCGTCGGTTACCATCTCATAGGGAGGGAAGGCAGCGTTGGTGGCCATATGGAGCTTGCCCTTCTCCGCTGTGGTAATGTCTGCGCCGCCCTGGGCACCCTTGTTGGAGCAGGCGCACAGCGCCAGCACCATAGTCATGGCCAACAGCATGGCCGCGAATTTCTTCATTGTTTTCATTTTCATTCATCTCCTAGATAGTTTGCGGACTGGCCATCGGCCAGTGTGTGCATTATACGCGATATGCAAAAAGAATGCAAGGGGAAATTTGAATAAAACCCCTTGCATTCAGTGTTTTCATGAATTTTGACAGACTGAGATAGAATCAATATTCATTTTTATGCACAATTTGCGAATATTCATGCAGACCGGATGGCTTCAGCCCTCCCGGGCGGTGTACTTGGTGAGCAGGAGATCGGGATAGTAGGACAGCTTGGCCCGGCGCAGGCCCTCCAGGCCCATGTCGTCCTCCCGGTTGAACCACTTTACCTGGGGGTGGCGCGCCCGGATGAGCCGTGCCAGCTCCCGGTTGATGGCGGGATAGGCCCCCTGGATGTCGCCAAAGGATTTCTCAAAGTTCACGTCGAAGCACTCTGGGGTGATGAAGCCCCCCAGGGAGAAGGCCACCGGGCTGCCGTCGGCCCGGATCAGCGCCCCCTCCAGCCCCAGCTTGTCCATGTGGTACAGCGCCTCGATGACGGCCACCGTCTCCTCTGAGATGGCCTCGATGTCCTCCCCCGCCTCCTCCTGGCGGAGCGCCGCCCACTGGCGCTCCAGCTCCACGCACTCGGGGACGTTAGCGGGGGTGATGTCCTCCAGCAGCCAGTCGGGGAACTGCTCATCGAAGCGGTGGATGTGGTTGCGCTTGGCGTGGAGCTTCTTGCCCGGCAGGTCGGCCAGGCGGTTGATGTCATAGATGTAGTCGAAGCCGTCCCGATCCTCCTCGAAGCTGAAACGGCCCGGGCAGGCGGCTTCCAATGCGGCCTTCTGCTCCCCGGTGACGCACACCAGTACCAGGGGTTTACCTTGGGCGGCGGCGTCCGCGGCCAGAGCCTCCACCGCCGGGGCCAGCGGCCCGCTCCCGGCGGGATACAGGTAACACAGCCCCAGCTTGCCCTGGATCCGCACCAGCAGGCGCTCCCCTGCCCGGGCGATCTTCTGGGGCCAGGCCCGGCTCCACAGGTAGATGTTGGTGAAATTGTACTCGCAGCCCAGGCTGCCCTCCGCGTTCAGCAGGGGCTCGACCCATTGGCGGTCCTCAAACTGGGGGCTTTCAAAGGTGACCATCCATACCATTCCTTTTCTTGGTGTTCGCATATCATATCACATTTATAGGAAAGGCGCAACGGGAAAAACGCGCCGCCGCGGGATTTCCACGGCGGCGCATTTGATTTACTTGGCATATTCTATCGCTTTGGTTTCGCGAATGAGGTTCACCTTGATCTGGCCGGGGTACTCCAGCTCGTCCTCGATCTTCTTGGCGATCTCCCGGGCCAGCAGCACCATGCGGTCCTCGGATACCTCCTCGGGCCGGACCATGATGCGCACCTCCCGGCCCGCCTGAATGGCGAAGGCCTTGTCCACCCCGGGGAAGGAAGAGGTCAGCTCCTCCAGCTTCTCCAGCCGCTTGATGTAGTACTCCACATTCTCCTTGCGGGCGCCAGGGCGGGCGGCGGAAATGGCGTCGGCGGCCTGGACGAGGCAGGCGACGATGGTGCGGGCCTCCACGTCGCCGTGGTGGGCCTCGATGGCGTGGATGACGTTCTCGCTCTCCCGGTACTTCCGGGCCAGCTCCACGCCGATCTGGACGTGGGAGCCCTCTACCTCATGGTCAATGGACTTGCCCAGGTCATGGAGCAGACCCGCCCGCTTGGCCTCGGCCACGTTGACGCCGATCTCGGCGGCAAGCAGCCCGGCCAGCTGGGACACCTCGATGGAGTGGTTGAGCACGTTCTGGCCGTAGCTGGTGCGGTAATGCTGGCGGCCCAGCAGTTTGACCAGCTCCGGGTTGAGGCCGTGGACGTTGGTCTCAAACACGGCGCGCTCGCCCTCGGCGCGGATGGTGGCGTCCACCTCCCGCTTGGCCTTCTCCACCATCTCCTCGATGCGGG
>JAIEFH010000176.1 GCA_029067025.1 Oscillospiraceae bacterium
GTCGTCCCCATCTTTTTGGGGCGGCTTTTTGCTTGCTTTGGGCGGCTCCCGGCGCTCCGGCACAACGGCCGCGCCCTCCAGCCGCTGCTGCTCCGCCGACCGGGATAAGTCCCTCGCCGGCCGCAGCTTGCCGGGGAACCGCTGGGCGAACTCGCACAGCACATCCTCCGCCCCCAGAATGAGCTTGGCCGCCCCCTCTTGAATGAGGCGGTTGGTGCCCTCGCTCTCCGGCGCGTCCATGGGGCCGGGGACGGCGAATACCTCCCGATCCTGGTCCAGCGCATGGCCCACGGTGAGCAGCGTGCCGCCGGAGCGGCCGCTCTCCACCGCGACGACGCCCACGGACAGGCCGCTGATGATGCGGTTGCGGATGGGGAAATGCTCCCCTTTATGGTCTGTTCCCGGCGGATATTCGGAGATCAGCGCCCCCACCGCCGCCACGTCCTCATACAAATCCTTATGCTGCCAGGGGTAGACCCGGTCTATGCCGCCGCCCAGCACAGACACCACCGGCCCGCCTATTTTCAGCGCGCCACGCACGGCGGAGGCGTCGATGCCCTCCGCCATACCGGTGACGATGAGCGCACCGCGGCGGGTGAGCTCGGCGGACAGCTTGGAGGCCGCCCGCACGCCGTAGGGCGTGGCCTTCCGGGTGCCCACCATGGCGATGGCCAGCTCCTCGTCAAAGGCGATCTGCCGTCCCTTCCAGTACAGCACCATGGGCGGCTGGTGGATGGCCTTCAGCCGCTCCGGGTAGGTGGCGTCCTGGAGGGTGAGCAGTTGGATGCCCAGCCGGTCACAGTCCCCCAAAATCTCATCGGCCAAGTCCAGCGACTTGTTCATCAAGGAGCGGATCGCCACATCGGGCAGACCGCCTACCAGCCGGTATGCCTCCTCATCGGCGGCGTGAACCAGCTCCGGGGTTCCGAAATGCTCCAGCACCCGGATGGCGTTCTGTCCCGCCAGTCCCTTGCGCTGGGTGAGCCAAATCCAGTGTTTCAGATTGGACATGGGATCGCCTCCCTGCTAGTCTAATCGTTCCGGGACATCTCCCACAGCACCACAGAAGCGGCCACGGCGGCGTTCAGCGACTCGCACCTGGCCCGCATTGGGATCTTGACCGTCTTTTGGCACAGCTCCAGCGCCTGTGGGGACACGCCACGGCCTTCACTGCCGATGATCACCGCCGCCCTGTCCAAAGAAACAGACCGCACATCCGCCGTGTCTTCCCGCAGGGCCGCGGCATACAGCGGGATGCCTTCCTCCGACAGCTTTTCCGCCGCCTCTTCCAGCGTGCCCTCGTACACGGGCAGGCGGAACACCGCTCCCATGGTGGCCCGCACCGTCTTGGGGTTCCACGGGTCGGCGCAGCCGCTGCATAAAATCAGACCATCCGCCCCAAAGGCGTCGGCGGTGCGCCAAATGGTTCCCACGTTGCCCGGGTCCTGGACGCCGTCCAGCACCAGATAGCGCCCCCCCGCAAGCCGCCCCGGCAGCGTAAGAGCTTTCCCCTTACAGATAAAAACAATACCCTGCGGGTGCTCCGTATCCGCGATGGAGTTCAGCAGGCTATCCCCCACCTCTGCCAAGCGCACATGGGCGGGCAGCTCCGGCAGCGGCACGCCGGGGGCGCTGATCACCGCTTCCAGCGGCCCGCCCCAGCGCAGGGCCTCGTCCAGCAGCTTAGGCCCCTCGGCGGCAAAGGCGCCCTCCTCCCGGCGGAAGGAACGGCGGCTGTTCAGCTTCCGCACCCGGCTCAAAAGAGGGTTGGCCTTGCTGGTGATGATCTCCCGTTCCACAGCCTTTCCCTCCTTGTTTCAATGCGCAAAAGCATACCGGCGGCCGCGCCGGTATGCTTTTGGGGCGATTTCTTAATCCAACGGGCGCATCGTGGGGAAGAGCAGAACTTCCCGGATGGAGTCGTTGTTGGTGAGCAGCATGACGCACCGATCGATGCCGATGCCCAGTCCGCCCGTGGGGGGCATACCGTACTCCAGGGCGGTGAGGAAGTCCTCGTCCATCATACCCGCCTCGTCGTCCCCCTTGGCCCGCAGCTCTACCTGCTTCTGGAAGCGCTGGCGCTGGTCGATGGGGTCGTTCAGCTCGGAGAAGGCGTTGCCCATCTCGCTGCGGCAGATGAACAGCTCGAACCGCTCGGTGAGCCGGGGATCCGCCGGAGAGCGCTTGGCCAGCGGGGACACGTCCACCGGGTGCATGGTGATGAAGGTGGGCTGGATAAGCTTGTCCTCCACCCGCTGGTCGAAACACTCGTACAGGGCGTTGCCCCAGGTCTTGTCGGCGGTCTCGGGCAGCTCCACGCCGATGGACTTGGCGGCGGCCACCGCCTCTTCATCGGACGTGATGGCCATGAAGTCCAGCCCTGTGTACTGCTTGACGGCCTCGTGCATGGGCAGGCGGGGCCAGCCCGGGGTCAGGTCGATCTGCTCTCCCTGCCACTCCACCTGGTAGGCACCCAGGATCTTCTGGGCGGCGGAGGACAGCAGATCCTCAAACAGATCCATCATATCGTTGAAATCGGCATAGGCCTGGTACAGCTCAATGGAGGTGAACTCCGGGTTGTGCCGGTTGTCCATACCCTCGTTGCGGAAAATGCGGCCGATCTCATACACCCGATCCATCCCGCCCACGATCAGCCGCTTCAGGGCCAGTTCGGTGGCGATACGCAGATACATATCAATATCCAGCGTATTGTGGTGGGTGATGAAGGGCCGGGCGGTGGCGCCGCCGGAGATGGTATTGAGCACCGGGGTCTCCACTTCGATAAAGCCCCGGGCGTCCATAAAGTCCCGGACGTGCTTGATGAACTGGGAGCGGATGATGAAATTCCGCTTCACGTCCGGGTTGACAATCAGATCCACATACCGCTGGCGGCAGCGGGTCTCCACGTCCGTCAGGCCGTGGAACTTCTCCGGCAGGGGCAGCAGGGACTTGGACAGCAGGGTGATGGTCTTGGCCTTGATGGAAATCTCGCCCCGCTTGGTGCGGAACACCTCGCCCTCAACGCCCACAATGTCGCCGATGTCGTACTTTTTAAAGGCGGCCAAGGCCTCCTCCCCCACGTCGTCAATGCGGACATAGAGCTGGATGCGGCCGCCGTTGTCCTGGAGGTCGGAAAACACGGCCTTGCCCATGCCCCGCTTGCTCATGAGACGGCCCGCCAGCCGGACAGACTGGCCCTCCATCTCCTCAAAACGCTCCTTCACCTCATCGCTGTGGTGGGTGACGTCGAACTTTGTGATGACAAACGGATCCTGCCCCTTCTCCCGCAGGTCGCTCAGCTTGTCCCGCCGGACTTGAAGCAGCTCGGACAGGGAGGGTTCCTCCTGGACGGCGTCCTGCCGATTATTCGTCTGATCAGACATTGGTCTTCTCTCCTTTGTATCGTAACGGATCGCCCTCAGCGCTGAATGGCGACCACCTCATATTCAATATTGCCGGCGGGGGCCTCCACCACGGCGATCTCACCGATGGCCTTGCCCAGCAGGGCCTTGCCGAAGGGGGACTCCTCCGAGATGCGGCCGTTCATGGGATCGGCCTCCTGGGAGCCTACCACCTGGTAGGTCTCCTCCTCCCCGGTGACCACGTCCTTCACCGTGATCCGGCTGCCCATGCGCACGGTGTTGGGGTCGTCGGCGTGCTCCTCAATGACCACGCAGTTGGCCAGGATATTCTCCAGCTCGGCGATGCGGGAGTAGAGCTTGCCCTGCTCGTTTTTCGCCTCGTCGTACTCGCTGTTCTCCGACAGGTCGCCGAAGGAACGGGCCTCCTTGATGAGGTCGGCCACCTCCTTCTCCCTGACGGTTTTCAGATAGGTCAGCTCTTTTTTCAGTTCCTCCAAACGCTCGGCGCTCAGCTTGAATTCCTTGGCCATCTTTCGCTCATCCTTTCTTCCCAGCCCGCCAAAGGCGGAAATATTCGCAATCTTTATCCGAGGGAATTATAGATACTTTATCCGCCTTTGTCAAGTGGTTCCAACGCAAGTCCCCGCCCAACCGGGGCAATTTCGGTCATTTTCTTCGGGCGGCCGGCCGCTTTTTCTTCCGTCCGCCTCCCAGCAGCCCCGCCAGGGCGCCGCCGCACAGGCAGCCCGCCAGCTCAATGAGCGCCTGGCCGCCCAGCTTCAGAGAATCGCTCATCAGCAGGCCCACCGCCAGGATCAGCAGGTAGCACACCGCCCCGGCGGCAAGGCCCCCCAGCAGCCGCCGGGACTTCCACCGGGCGCAGGCCAGCAGTCCGCCCGCCAGACAGCCCACCACACAGGCCGCCGCTGTCAGCTGGGGCGCGGCGTCCTCCTTCAAAATACCTCTGGATACCGCCAGCGCCCCCAGCAGCAGGATCACCAGTTCCACGCCCAGGGCCAGCAGGCCCCCCAGCGCCACCCCTGTGGCCATCTGCACCGCGTTGGTTCCCTGCGTCTCAGACTTGCCCATAAAAGCACCCCTTCCACATGGTTTTCTATACCATATGCAAAAGGGGTGCTTGTCATTCCTGGGTCACTTGTCGGACTTCTTGTCCTTTTTCTCTTCCTTCTCCGGCATGGGGGCATCCTCGGTGCTCTGAGTACCCTTGCTGGAAATAGCCCACTTGGCGAACTCCACGCGGACGCGGTCGGCGCCGGTCTCGATGACGATGGTCTTTTCCTTCACGGCGCAGATGGTGCCCACAATGCCGCCGATGGTAGTGATGACGTCGCCTACTTTCAGGTTGTTGCGCATTTCCTCAGCGGCCTTTTTCTTCTTGTTCTCCGGCCGGATCAGCATAAAGTAGAATACGGCGATCATCGCCACGATCATCAGGATCGACGGAAGCATGGACACGCCTTGGGGCGCCGCGGCCGCGTCGGCGGACAGAATAAACATGATGGTTCCTCCCATTTCAAGATGTAAACTGGCTCAGGACAATAAAACGATTATAGCGGAAATGACTGCCAAAGACAAGCCCTTTTTTCAAAAAGTTCATTCGGCCCGTCCCGCCAGCCGCTGGGAGTACTCCTCCCGGAAGGCGGCAAATTGTCCCGCGTCCAGCGCGTCCCGGATACGCCGGGCCAGGTTGTTGTAGAAATACAGGTTGTGCATCACCGCCAGCCGCATGGCCAGCATCTCCCCCGCCACAAACAGGTGGCGCAGATAGGCCCGGGAGAAATTCCTGCACACCGGGCAGTCACAATGCGGGTCAATGGGCCGCTCGTCCAGCTTGAATCGCTCATTCTTGATGTTCAGCGCACCGTCCCAGGTGAACAGCTTGCCGTGGCGGGCGTTGCGGGCCGGCATCACACAGTCGAAGAAATCGATGCCCCGGGCCACCGCCTCAATGATGTTGGAGGGCGTCCCCACACCCATGAGATACCGGGGCTTGTCCGCCGGCATATGGGGCTCCACCGCCTCGATAATCTGGTACATCACCTCGGTGGGCTCCCCCACCGCCAGGCCGCCGATGGCGTAGCCGCCGCACGGGATCTTGGCCGTCTCCTTCATATGCCACACCCGCAGGTCCTCATAGGTGGCCCCCTGGTTGATGCCAAACAGCACCTGCCCGGGATTGACACAGTCCGGCAGAGCGTTCAGCCTGTCATGCTCGGCCCTGCACCGCTCCAGCCAGCGCAGGGTGCGCTCACAGGACGCCTTGGCGTAGTCGTAGGGCGCGGGGTTCTCCACGCACTCGTCAAAGGCCATGGCCACGTCGCTGCCCAGGTTGGACTGGATGCGCATGGACTCCTCGGGGCCCATGAAGATGCGCCTGCCGTCGATGTGGGAGGAGAAGGTGACCCCCTCCTCCGTGATCTTCCGCAGCCCCGCCAGCGAAAACACCTGGAACCCGCCGGAGTCGGTGAGCATGGGCCCGTCCCACCGCATGAATTTGTGAAGCCCGCCCATCTGCCGCACCACGTCGTCGCCGGGGCGCAGATGGAGGTGATAGGTGTTGGACAGCTCGATCTGGCAGCCGATCTCCTTCAGGTCGAAGGCGGACAAAGCGCCCTTGATGGCCCCCTGGGTGCCCACATTCATGAACACCGGGGTCTGCACCACGCCATGGGGGCAGGTGAACTCCCCCCGGCGGGCAGCGCCCTCGGTCTTGATTACTCGGAACATTGTATTCTCCTCATAAGTTCTTGTACCACGCCTTCAGCTCGGCCTTGCGCTCCGGGGAGAGCAGGCTCTTTTTGACGCCCTCCGCCGCCCCGGCCAGCGCCTCCAGCTGATGCAGGCAGGCGGTGGAATCCACCTGAGCGCGGATGCGCAGGAAAGCCTCCTCCGCCCCCATCTGCCGGAGCTGGTCAGGTTCGGTGACACCGATCTTCTCCAGATTTCCCGCCAGCACCGGGCCGATGTTGGGCAGGTCTGTCAGCCGCTCCATCTGTTTAAAAGGCGGCGACGCACTCGATCTCCATCCGCGCGTCCTTGGGCAGCGCGGCCACCTGGTAGGCGGCTCGGGCGGGATAGGGCGCGGTGAAGAACTCGGCGTACACCTCGTTCATGGCCCCGAAATCGGCGATGTCCTTGAGCATGACGGTGGTCTTGACCACGTTGGACATATCCAGCCCTTCTGCCGCCAGGATATTTTTAATGTTGGTGAGGGACTGGCGGGTCTGGGTCACAATGTCCTCCCCGGCAAAGGCCCCGGTGGCGGGGTCGATGGGGATCTGCCCGGACACATACACGGTATTGCCCACCCGGATAGCCTGGGAATAGGGGCCGATGGCGGCGGGCGCGTTGTCGGTGTGAATGGCTTTGTTCATGATCGTTTACTCTCCTTTTTATTTTTATCGCAGCTCAACGGTGTATCTCAGCTTCTTTTCCCCGCCGGGAGCGAGACGGACGGCGTGGGGCTTGTCGGCGAACTCGCCGCTCTCCCCCTCCACCGCGGCGCAGCCGCGCCAGGGCTCCAGACATATATAGGGCGCGTTGACGCCCCCCATGGTCCAGAACGCGATCATGGGGAACTCGCCAAAATCCATATAGACGCCCCGGCCGCCGTCCTTATGGCGGAGGGTGACCCCCTTGGAGCGCAGGCCCTCAAAGATGATGGTGTCCAGCCGGTCAAACACCCCGTGATCCAGGGCAATGGTGTCGGTGTGGTTCAGGATGTGCTCCCGCCGGGCGCTCATGTATCCCCGGGCGCTGGGCACGATGGACTGGGCGTCCTCCACCTCGTCAAACACCAGGCGGTAGTCCTCAAACCGCTCCCCTTCCCGCAGGGGGCAGTTGATGCCGGTGTGGCCGCCTACACAGAACAGCAGATCCTCGCTGCCGGGGTTCTGCACTTCGAACTGGGTGTAAAATCCGCTGTCAGTGAGCTGGTGTCGGATCCGAAGCACAAAATGATAGGGATAGCACGCCAGCGTCTCTGGGGAGTCCCGCAGTTCCAGCACGGCGTAGTCCTCCCCCCGCTCTGCCACGGCAAACTCGCTCCGGCGGGCGAAGCCATGGCGGGTCATCTCATAGCTCCGACCATCCACGGATACCTTCCCATCCACCAGATTGCCCACTATGGGGAACAGGTTGGGGTTGCGCCCCGGCCAATATTTGGGATCGCCGCTCCAGATATATTCGGTTCCCCGCTCGTCCCGGAAGGATACCAGCTCGCCGCCCTTTGTCTCAACAGCGGCGGTCAAGGCGCCCCGCCTCAACTCAATCCTCATGATCCGCCCCTCCTTACATTTCATCCGCTCCCTTTTCCGGCCACAGCTCCTCTGGATACAGCCCAGCCTCGGTCATGGCCGCAATCGCCGCGGTGACGGTGGGCTTGTCCTCCCGGTAGGTGACCCCGTACCACTTATCCTCGCTGGGCAGCACCTGCACCTGAGCCCTGCCCTCTCTGATCAGTTGGTCCACCACGCTGGGCAGGAAATACTCCCCTTTCAGCGGGTTTTCCGCCAGGGTCTTGTCCAGAAACGCGGGGAACCGGGCCTCGGCTTCCTCCAGGAAGCTGCGGTTGAAGCCCCACATATTCATGGACACCAGGGTTCCCCCGGAAATCGCCGTCCAGGTCTGGCCGCCGTCCTCGGTGTAGCGGCCGTCCTCCCCGTCCTTTTCGATGGCAGTGCGCTCGTGGATTTCAATCAAAGTCCCGTCCTGATCCACGCCGCACACCCCCCGGGCCACGGAGCCATTCTCCGTCACCGTGTTTCTCAGGCGGTAGCCCACCATGGCGTAATGGTAAGGCCGGTCGTTTGACAGATAATCGTAGATTTTCTGGAACGCCGACTGGCCGTAGTAGTCGTCGGAATTGATAATGGCGAAGGGACATCCTACGACATGCCGCACCGACAGCGCCGCCTGGGCGGTGCCCCAGGGCTTCACCCGCCCCTCGGGAACCACATAGCCCTCCGGCAGGTCGTCCTTGCGCTGGAACACGTACTTCACATCCATATACCGCTCGATGCGCCGGCCCACCCGGGACTTGAACTCCTCTTCCAGCTCTTCCTTGATGATGAACACCACCGTCTCAAATCCCGCCCTGTAGGCGTCATATATGGAGTAATCCAAAATCACCTGGTCGTGGTTCCCCACCGGATCCAACTGTTTCAGGCCGCCGTACCGGCTCCCCATGCCGGCGGCCATGATGACCAGAACAGGCTTGCTCATCGTCCCATCTCTCCTTTGCTTTTTGTCAAATATCCGCTGTTTCAACCCGGTCAGCCGCAGCTTTCCCACACGGCTTTCAGCCGCTCCACCGCCTCCTGCACCAGCTGGCCCACACTCAGCTCCCCTGTGCCCACCACCATGTTGTCGCAGTGCCCGATGGGCAGCAGGATGCGCTTGGCCGGGCTCTGTCCCGCCGCCAGGGCCATGGCCGGGGTGATCTCCCCCAGCATAGCGTCGGCGATGACGACCCCGATGGGGGCCAGAATCACGTCCGCCCGGCGGCAATTTACCACCACGGCGTTCTCCCCTGTGGCCACCAAGTCCGCCCCCGCTTTCAGCATGGCGGAGGCGGCAAGGCTGTTGGTGCCCACCGCCGTCACAGTTTCGCCGGGAAACGCCTTTTTAACCGCGGCTACCAGCTGCCTGCCGATGCCGCCGCCCTGGGCGTCGATGATCAGAATGTTCATATACTCCCCCTGCCTTGCCTCTCACTTTTTATCAATATATCACAGTCACGGGGAAAAGTCACGCCAAAAATACCCAACCCGCCAAAAACAAGCGGAGCGGAACGCCGCCATGGCAGGCGGCTGTATCATCCTCCTTGTTTTTCGACAGTTCTCGGGACACTTTCCGCCTCAAGCGCATAAGCTGGATTGACGGCTAAGCTGTCACACTCTGATCGAAGGAGGGATTCCCTTGAATCCTGATACCGAAATCACTACCCGCCCCTGTGGCGACGCCTGCGGCACCATGCCCGCCTGCGCGCCCCTGGCGGTACCATATGTGCCCTTCCAGCAGGAGGGCAGCCAAAAATACGACCAGACCAACACTCTGGCCAACGGCACGATGTTCCCCGGCCTGAACCTCCCCTTCCATCTAAAGGTAGACGCCGCTTCCCTGCCCGCAAACCGCTCCACCCAGCTCCAAGCGCTGCTGTTCGTCATCACCGAGCTGGGGCTGTACCTGGACACCCACCGAAACGACACCGAGGCCTTCCAGCTCTTCCAGCAGTACTCCGAGATGGCCCGAAACGCCAAAAAGCAGTACGAGGAAGCGCACGGCCCGCTGACCCAACTCAGCGCCGGACAGGACGCCGCCTACCGCTGGCTGGACGATCCCTGGCCCTGGGAATTCTCTAAAGAGGAGGGGAACAACTGATGTTTGTCTATGAGAAAAAACTGCAATACCCTGTCCGCATCAAAAACTGCAACCCCAGATTGGCTTCTGTAATAATTTCCCAGTACGGTGGTCCAGATGGTGAGCTCGGCGCGTCCCTGCGCTACCTATCCCAGCGGTACGCCATGCCCTACCCCGAGCTGAAGGGGCTGCTCACCGATATAGGTACTGAGGAACTGGGGCACCTTGAGATGGTGGGCACTCTGGTTCACCAGCTTACCCGCAATCTGAATGAGGAACAGATCAAGACCGCTGGCTTTGATACCTATTTTGTGGATCACACCACCGGCGTCTACCCTCAATTCGCCTCCGGTTATCCCTGGTCCGCTTCCACCATGCAGGTCACCGGCGACATCATCGCCGACCTGACTGAGGACTTGGCGGCAGATGGGGCGATCGCGTAAGAACAACCCCAGCAAAAACGGACAATAGACAAAAGCCCCCTATGTAGAAACAGCTACATAGGGGGTAATTGTCTGACAGGGGTACGAGGGGAAGCGGTAACACAGGGGCTTTACGCCCCCAGCAGCTTTTGCTTGTTGAATTGCAGGGTATAGAGCTGGTAGTACCGCCCCTTTTGGGCCAGCAGCTCCTGATGGGTGCCCTGTTCCAAAATCTCCCCGTGGGAGAGCACGATGATCTGGTCGGCGTGCTGAATGGTGGACAGCCGGTGGGCCACGATGAGCATGGTGCCGATGTTGCGCATCTTTTCTAGGGAATCCTGTATGAGCAGTTCGGTCTCGGTGTCGATGTTGGCGGTGGCCTCGTCCAGGATCATGACGGCGGGCTTGTGGAGGATGGTGCGCACAAAGCTCAAAAGCTGCCGCTGTCCGGCGGAGAAGTTGCCGCCCCGCTCCCGAACCTCCTCGTCCAGTCCCTTGTCCATTCTGCCGATGAAGGAATCGGCGTTGACGTATTTGCAGGCGGCCCAGATCTCCTCGTCGGTGAAACCCTCCTCCCGAAGCACGATATTGCTGCGGATGGTGCCGGAGAACAGGAACACGTCCTGGAGCATCTGCCCGAAATGCCGCCGCAGGGAGGAGATTTTGATCCTCCGGATGTCGATGCCGTCGATCAAAATCTGGCCCTTCTGGATGTCGTAATTCCGGCAGATGAGGGACAAAATGGTGGTCTTGCCCGAACCGGTGGCCCCCACGAAGGCGGCCGTCTGCCGGGCCTCCACGTGGAAGGACACTCCCTTGAGCACCCACTCGCCGGGCTCATAGGCAAACCATACGTCCCGGAATTCGATCTCGCCCCGGATGCTGTCCAGCTCCATGGCGTCGGGTTCGTCCACCACCTCGGGCTCCATGTCAAAGACGGTGAAGATCTTCTCCGCCGAGGCGAAGGCGGACTGGAGCTGGTTGAACTGCTCGGCCAGCGTCTGGATGGGGTTGAAAAACTTGGAAATATACAGATAGAAAGACACCACGGTGCTGCTGGTCATGACCTGCCCCAAAAACACGGTATCCTTGATATATCCCTTGCCGCCCAGGTACAGCAGGCACAGCACAGAGGAGATGTACAGCATATACACCATGGGCCGGAAGATGCCGAACACCAGAATCTGGTTCTGCTTGGCTTTTTTCAGGCCGTCGCTCTTGACCAGGAAATCGTCCATTTTCCGCTTTTCCTGGTTGAAAATCTGGGTGATCTTGATGCCGGAGAGGTTTTCGGACAGGAAGGTGTTGATGTCGGTGGTACGGTCCTTCACCACCCGGTGGACCTTCCGGG
>JAIEFH010000177.1 GCA_029067025.1 Oscillospiraceae bacterium
TTCGGCCCCACCTTCCGGGCGGAGAACTCCAACACCCAGCGCCACGCCGCCGAGTTCTGGATGATCGAGCCGGAGATGGCTTTCGCCGACCTTGCCGACGACATGGACGTGGCCGAGGCCATGATTAAGTATATCATCAACTACGTGATGGAAAAGTGCCCCGACGAGATGGCCTTTTTCAACTCCTTCGTGGACAAGGGGCTGGTGGAGCGGCTCCGCCACGTGGCCTCCTCCGACTTTGGCCGGGTGAGCTACACAGACGCCATTGAAATTCTCAAGAAGAACAACGACAAGTTCGACTACAAGGTGGAGTGGGGCTGCGACCTCCAGACCGAGCACGAGCGCTACCTCACCGAGCAGGTGTTCAAAAAGCCGGTGTTCGTCACCGACTATCCCCGTGACATCAAGGCGTTCTATATGCGCCTGAACGACGACGGCAAGACGGTGGCCGCTGCCGACTGCCTGGTGCCCGGCATCGGCGAGATCATCGGCGGCTCCCAGCGCGAGGAACGCATCGACGTGCTGGAGAAGCGCATGGGCGAGCTGGGCCTGAACCCCGAGGACTACTGGTGGTATCTGGATCTGCGGCGCTACGGCTCCTGCCGTCACGCCGGGTTCGGCCTGGGCTTTGAGCGGATGGTCATGTACCTCACCGGCGTGTCCAACATCCGGGACGTGGAGCTGCATCCCCGTACCGTGGGCAATGCGGAATTTTAATCAAAAGCCCCCCTGCCGGTCGGCAGGGGGGCTTTTGCGTCATGGAAAGAGGAAAATCTCCTCAATGGGGGCGTCCACCGCCCGGGAGATGTCCACCGCCAGCTTGAGGGAGGGGTTGTACTGGGCCTTTTCCAGCCGCATGATGGTCTCCCGGCGCACCCCCACCTGCTGGGCCAGCTGTTCCTGAGTCAGCTCCTTGAGCTGACGGTACTTTTTCAGCCTGCACTCGAATTCCGGCATGGTCAGTCCTCCCCGCTCTCGTCCAGTTGGTCCTCATGGTCGTAGCGGTAGAGCAGGTACTCGCTGAGAAACAGGTCCGCGGCAAAGGTCAGGGACAGCACGATCAGCACGGCGATCAGCGTATACTCCAGATTTCCCAGCAGCGCCCCCCGGCTCACCAGGAGCAGGGTCAGAAAGACCATGATCTGCGTCACCCGATGGGCCGCGGCATCCGCCCGGACCCTGTTTTCCTCAAACCGCTCGTCCATAAGAGTGTCGGACATCTTGCCCTCGTAAAAAAAGCCGAAAAAGCCGAAGAACGAAAAGAAAATAAAGGGGTACACCTGATGGAACGCACTATATGTCCAGAAACCCAGGCATCCAAAGAACCCGGCGAAGCCCAGCAGGCCCAGCCTGGGGTCCAGCTTTCGGGTCGTTTTCGTCTTTGCCAACCGCCGCTTGTTGGCAATCACAGTCCTGATAAGCAGTACCATCAGATAGATCACATAGAGGTTGACCAGAAGGATTGCCACCCACATGGGCAGGTCCCCGGGCAAAAACTCATAGGTTTCAAAATCCATAGGGGCCACCAGCCTCCAGTCGTTGAAGGTGATGGCATACCAGTTGGCCCCGGCCAACAGCAGGACCACGACCACGCCCAGGATCAGGATGAACTTCCAATTGCTTTTTTTCATGATGGTATCCTCCCAGCAAATCGAGATATATTTATCTCTTGATAGGATAAATATATCACTTCCTGAAATTGCTGTCAAGAGGAAAGCTACAAATATATCACTTTTAAGAACGCAAAAAGGGCGGACACAAGACCTCTTCTGGACGCAAAGAAAGCGCGGCCTCCCGGCCGCGCTTTTTGATCTCGTTTTGTCCCCCGGAGCGATCCGGGCGGATGATTCAAGCCAACTCCAGCTAGGATACCGCGCCGGCCCTTGGCAGCGGTTCCATGCTGTGTACGCTGTTGGCGTAGGCGGTGAACAGGATGTCGATGACATTGAGCTGGGAGATGTGGGTGGCCATGGCCCCGCTGTGGGCGGTGGACGCCTTGTCGGTGGTATACAGCCGATAGTCGGACAGCTCCGCTACCTGGGAATCCACCTGCCGGGTGATGGCGATGATGGGCGCCCGGTTCTCCCGGAGGGCCTTGACGCACTCCACCACCTCCGCCGTCTCCCCGGAGTAGGACAGCACGATGGCCAAATCGTCCTGGGAGGCGTTTTTGGCCTGGAGCAGCTGGGCGTGCCAGTCGTCGTTCACCACACAGGGCTTGTTCAATTGAAGAAACCTCAGGTTCAGATCCCGGGCGGCGCACAGCGAAGCCCCCAGCCCAAAGAGAAGCACTGTCCGCGCCTCCCGCAGCAGATCTACGCAGGACTGGAGCGTGCCGGTGTCGATCAGGTTCTTGGTGTTCTCCAGGGACATGATGTTCTGGTAGGTGATCTTGTCCACGATCTCGTCCAAACTGTCGGAAGGGGTGATCTCTCCGCGACCCTGCCGCTGATCCAAGCGGCGCACCGCCACCTCGCAGGTCACGGCCTGGCGGAATTCCTTGTAGCCTTTGAATCCGATGCGCTGGCACATCCGAATGACGGTGGACGGGGAGGTAAAGGTTTTTTCCGCCAATTGGTGGATGCTCAGTCCCATGGCCTCTCCCTGATGGCCCAGCAGATAGTCCGCGACAGCCCGCTCTGTGGCGCTCATGGAGTCCCGGGTTTCTCTCAGCCTTGGCAGCGCGCTTCTCATGCTCTCTCTCCTCTCAGCCCCGCGCCCGAACCATCCGGGCGCGTACCGGTTTGCCGCAAATCCGCAGACCGGGATGGCGTCCCCATCCGCTCTGACAGCCGTCCCCGAAAAAGCAAACGTCCCCGCCGCCGTGCTCTCCTGCCTGGGCGGCGCTCCGCCGCCATATCGGGTCGTACACGTGGCTTGGACGTTCATTCAAAAGTCAAAAGGGAAAGCCTTTTTCTCCTCTACTCTGAGTATACTCCCAAATATTTCTTGTGTCAAGATAATTTCCAAAAATTTCTTTCTTTCCCCGTTGATCCGACAGGATGCGCCCGCGCCGTTTAAGGGCTTTTGGCAGATTCCAGCGGATCTCTTCCAGCTTCCGCGTCCAACCTCTGCCTTGATTCTGGAATCTCCCGTTGCGTTCAAATTGGAATGGTGGTATAATGTGTCCGCTTTCATACATCAATACCAGATCAAGGAAATGGGATGATTTGACTTGACCATTATCATCGCGGGCGGCGGCAAGGTGGGCTCCACCCTGGCCGAACACCTGGCGGGCGAGGGCCACAGCGTCACCATCGTGGACGTGTCGGACAGCACCCTCAGCCGCCTGTCCAACCAACTGGACGTCATGTGTTTGAAGGGCAACTGCGTCTCCCGGGACGTGCTGCTGGAGGCCGGCGCCAAGGATACCGATGTGCTCATCGCCGCCACCGGCTCCGA
The DNA here is from genome assembly GCA_029067025.1 of Oscillospiraceae bacterium. GTDB lineage: Bacteria > Bacillota > Clostridia > Oscillospirales > Oscillospiraceae > Enterenecus. Next base: position 3,403 of record JAIEFH010000177.1, read on the forward strand.
CGAGATCAACCTGCTGTGCTGCCACTGCGCCAACCGCATCGGCGTGGCCAACACCGTGGCCCGTGTGCGGGGCGCGGAGTACGTCAACGATCTGGACACGCTGAAGGGCGACCTGGGCATCACCATGCTCATCAATCCCGAACTCACCGCCGCCGTTGAGATCTCCCGGCTGCTGCGCTTCCCCAGCGCCGCCAACATCGACTCCTTTGCCCGGGGACGGGTGGAGCTAATGTCCTTCACCGTGCAGGAGGGGGACTTCCTGGTGGGCCGGTCGCTGGCCTCCCTGTCGTCCAAGATCCAGGGTCTGCCCATGCTGCTGTGCGCCGTGGAGCGGGGGGACGAGGTGTTTATCCCCAACGGCGCCTCCGTGCTGGCCCAGGGGGACCGGGTGTCCGTGGCGGGCACCCCCAACGGCATCCATCAGTTTTTCAAGCTGCTGGGCCGCCAGACCCACCGTATCCGCAACGTGTTCATCATCGGCGGTGGGCGCATCGCCTTCTACCTGCTGGTTCAGCTGGAGCGGCTGGGCATGAGCTGCAAGGTGGTGGAGCGCAGCGACAAGCGCTGCCGGGAGCTGGCGGAGGAATTTCCCCACTCCCTCATCATCCACGGCGACGGCACCGATCCCGAGCTGCTCACCGAGGAGCGCATGGCCGCCAGCGACGCCTTCATCGCCCTCACCGATCGGGACGAGGACAATCTGATCATCTCCCTCTATGCCCATCAGGCGGGGGTATCCAAGGTGGTGGCCAAGTCCAGCCGCCAAAATTACACCGCCATTGCCCGCTCCGCCGGGGTGGAGTCGGTGGTGTCCCCCAAGCTGGCCACGGCGGGGCTGATCCTGCGTTTCATCCGGGGTCTGCAAAACTCCAAGGGCACGGTGATGAATGCCCTGTACCGCATCGCCGGGGGCAAGGCGGAGGCCATGGAGTTCCGGGCCTCTTCCGCCACCCGGAACCTTAAGGTGCCGCTGAAGGAGCTGAAGCTGCGCCCGGGCGTGCTGATTGCCGTCATCGTCCGGGGGAAGAAGGTCATCATCCCCGAGGGCTCCACCTGCCTGGAGGAGGGGGACAATGTGATCGTCATTGCCCGGGACAGCGGCATTTTGGATCTGAACGACATCTATGAGGGCGCGGGCCTATGAACTTTAAATTGGTGCTGCGCATCACCGGCTTTACCCTGTTCATCGAGGCCGCGGCCATGCTCATCCCCATGGGGGTGGCCCTGCTCTACGGGGAAAGTCCGGTTCCCTTCCTGTGCGCCATTCTGCTCATCCTGGCGGCGGCCTCGGTGCCGGTGTTCCTGCTCAAGCCAAAGACGGATTTCTTCGCCCGGGAGGGCTTCTTCACTGTGGGCCTGATCTGGGTGCTGTTCGGGGTGTTCGGGGCGATGCCCCTCTGGTTCTCCGGGCAGTTTGGGTCGTACATCGACTGCCTGTTTGAGACGATCTCCGGCTTTACCACCACCGGGGCCACCGTCCTCACCGCCATCGAGGGGCTGCCCATGGGGCTGCTGTTCTGGCGGTCCTTCACCCACTGGCTGGGGGGCATGGGGGTGCTGATCCTCACCGCCGCCCTGCTGCCCTTCCTGGGCATCAGCTCCAACTTCCTCATCCGGGCGGAGAGCCCCGGCCCGGTGAAGAGCAAGCTGGTGCCCCGGGCGTCCCAGTCCTCCAAGATTTTGTATACCATTTACCTGGCTCTCACTGTATTGCAGGCGCTGTGCCTGCGCGTCGCGGGGATGGACTGGTACGACTCCATCACCCACGCCATGTCCACCGCCGGCACCGGCGGCTTCTCCCGGATGAACGCCTCCATCGGCTCCTATGCCAGCCCCGCCATCGAGATCATCATCACGGTGTTCATGCTGCTGTTCTCCGTCAACTTCGCCGTCTACTTCCTTATCCTCACCGGCAAGGCGAAGCAGGCCCTGAAGAGCGACGAGCTGCGGTTTTTCCTGATCATGGTAGCGGTGTCCACCGCCGCCATTGCCTGGAATCTACGGGATATTTACAGCGGAGTGGGGGAGTGCGTGCGCTATGCCGCCTTCCAGGTGGCCTCCGTCGTGTCCACCACCGGCTTCTCCTCCACCAACTATGAGCTGTGGCCGGAGTTTTCCAAAGTTCTTCTGGTGGTGCTCACCTTCATCGGGGCGTGCGCCGGATCCACCGGCGGCGGCATCAAGTGCAGCCGTATCCTCATCCTCATCCGCTCCGCCGGCCGGGAGGTGCGCTCCATCATTCACCCCAGGGCGGTGTCGGTGGTCCGGCTGGACGGCGCGCCCTTGTCGGAGAGTACCCTCCACACCACCCAGTGCTACTTCATCATCAACCTGTTTCTGGTGTTCGGCATGGCGGTGGTGGTGGGGCTGGACAACTTCTCCTTCACCACCACCCTCACCGCCGTCATCACCTGCGTCAGCAACGTGGGCCCCGGCCTGGACATGGTAGGCCCGGCGGGCAATTTCTCCGCCTTTTCGGTGCTGAGCAAGCTGGTGCTGTCCTTTGCCATGATCCTGGGGCGGCTGGAGATGTACCCCATCCTGGTGCTGTTCAGCCGGAACGCCTGGAAGCGGTCGTAAGAAAATACTGCGTGGACTGCCCGGTTGGGCAGCCTGCCCCACAGATGTCTGACTGCGTCCACTGCCCAGCCGGGTAGTGGACGCAGTTTTTTTGCAAAGAAATTTGAAAAAGGGTGTTGACAAATCCAGCGGTATCTGGTATTATTCTTCTTGCGCTGAACGAGACGCCGCAGCGCTCCAAATAATTGAATAAATGACTTCTCCAAAATTTCCTTGTGAAATGATTTGGGGGTATAGCTCAGCTGGGAGAGCGCTTGAATGGCATTCAAGAGGTCAGCGGTTCGATCCCGCTTATCTCCACCATTTTGAGAAGTCGGAAAAGATTCATTTTGAGTTCTCAGAATGAATCTTTTTCTTTTCCTGACATTGATGCATACGGTTCGGGAAAGCAAAAAGGCGGGTGCGTGAACATGGATATGATTTCCATTATTGTGCCGTGCTACAACGAGGAAGCGACCCTTTCGTATTTCCGGCAGGAAATGCAGAGGACGGCGGACAGTATGTCCGCCGCCAATGACCTGGATTTTGAATTCCTCTTTGTGGACGACGGATCGACGGATCAGACCTTGGAACAGCTCAGGGGGTTCGCGAAGCAGGACAGCCGGATCCGCTACCTCTCATTTTCCCGCAATTTCGGGAAAGAGGCCGCGATTTACGCGGGCCTTCAAAACTGCACCGGGAACTACGCGGCTGTCATGGACGCGGATCTGCAAGACCCGCCGTCGCTGCTGCCGGAAATGTACCGGCTGCTGCAAAGCGGAGAATTTGATTCGGTGGCGACCCGGCGGGTGAGCAGGAAGGGGGAGCCGCCAATCCGCAGCTTTTTCGCGCGGAGCTTTTACAGGCTGATTAATCAGATCTCCGATGCGGACATCGTGGACGGAGCGCGGGATTTCCGCCTGATGAAGCGGCCGATGGTGGACGCCATTGTCTCCATGGGGGAGTACAACCGCTTTTCCAAAGGGATCTTTGGCTGGGTTGGGTTCCGGACGAAGTGGCTGCCCTATGAGAATGTGGAGCGGGTAGCAGGGGAGACGAAATGGTCGTTCTGGAAGCTGTTCAAATATTCCCTTCAGGGGATCGTCGCGTTTTCCACCGCGCCGCTGGCGATTGCCTCCGTGGCGGGCATTGTGCTGTGCTTCGCGGCGTTTGTCATGATCTGCTATATCGTCATCAAAACGCTGATTTTTGGAGATCCTGTGGGGGGCTGGCCCTCGCTGGCGTGTATGGTCATGTTCATGGGCGGGATCCAGCTGTTCTGCACAGGGATTTTGGGGCAGTATTTGGCCAAGACCTATCTGGAGACGAAAAGGCGCCCGATCTATATCATTGCCGAGACAAATCAAGATGCTTTGAAATGAAACCAAAGTTCAATGCATATAACGGCCGGTGCCGGACGTTCCTCTGGCAATGTCCGGCGCCGACTTCGTCATACAGTTACTTTTTCAAAATCCGACGCGGGATGCTTGCACAGCGGGCAGATGAAGTCCTCCGGCAGCTCCTCCCCCTCGTAGATATAGCCGCACACCCTGCACCGCCAGACGGTCTTTCCCGCGGGGGCGCTTGGCTTCGGGGGAGCGGGCTTGATGTGGGATTGATAGTAGGCATAGGTGGCGGAAGGCGCGTCGGCCAGCAGTTCCATATCGTCTACCCCAGCAATAAATAAGGTGTGGGTTCCCAGATCTACGGTCTGCTCCACCGAGGCGCTGAGGAAAGCGTTTGTCCCGTCCATGACATAGTACAGGCCGTTGGCGGAGCGGCGGCACGCCCCATATCCGGCGAACTTGTCCGTCTCTCGTCCGGACTGAAAGCCAAAATGCTTGAACGTGTCAAAGCTGGCCGATTCGCTGAGGATGGACAGATTGAACCGTCCGCTCTCCTTCACCAGATCATGGGTAAAGTTGGCTTTGTTTACCGCGATGCTGATGCGGTTGGGCTCGCTGGTCACCTGGCCCGCCGTGTTGATGATGCAGCCGCTCTCCCGGCTTCCGGCGGCGGAGGTGAGGACAAACAGCCCATAGGACAGCTTGTACATGGCCTTTTGATTCATTTTTTCGCCTCTCCTTATCATTTGTTTTTAAGGTATGTCCGAACCTGTTTTCGGTAGTTTGCCAAAATTGCCGTCGCTTTATCAGGCTCACATAATTGGAACGAACATTGAAATCACCAAAGGGTGGGGCGACCAACGGGAGCGGAACCAAAAAGAAAGACACGCAAAGCGTGTCTTTCTTTTTGGTGTTATATTGACAAAAAAGATGCGCCGAACGAAACGCGCCGAAAAGGTGAAATCGACAAATTTCGATGAGAAATTTGCCGATTTCTTTGGTGCGCGAGGCGGGAGTCGAACCCGCACGCCCTTGCGAGCACTGGCACCTGAAGCCAGCGAGTCTACCAATTCCACCACTCGCGCATTGATTGGGTTTGTGCTGTCGTTCAGCACGAGAATGATATTACCACAATGAAAGCCAATTGTCAACAGTTTTTTCACTATGTTTTTTGAGTGCTGTTTTTGCGGCCGCCGACGGCCCCGCCCCCATGGGAGCGCCCACCAAATGCTGTGCCGTTCTTACTTGCTCCGCAGGCGGTTTCGCGGCGCGCAGCCCCGGGAAAGCACACAGCCCCGCAACCGCGGGGCTGTGTGGGTTCTCCTTATTTGTTCCGCATTGCGATCTCGTGGCGCTTAGGCCCGGTGGATACGATGGTGATGGGCACGCCGACCCGCTTTTCCAAAAACTCCACGTAGTTTTTGGCGTTGGCGGGCAGCGCGTCGTAATCCGTAATGCCCCGCACGTCGCTCTTCCAGCCGGGGAGAGTCTCAAACACCGGCTTGGCCCGCATCAGCTTCGGGGTGGTGGGAAATACATCCGTCACCGCTCCGTCGATCTCATAGCCCACGCAGACACGGATCTCGTCCAGATAGCCCAGCACGTCCAGGCAGGTCAGCGCCACCTGGGTGGCCCCCTGCACCATGCAGCCGTATTTGGTGGCTACGGTATCGAACCAGCCAACCCGGCGGGGACGGCCCGTCGTCGCGCCAAACTCGCCCCGGTCGCCGCCCCGGCGGCGCAGCTCGTCGCCCTCCGGGCCTAACAGTTCGCTGACGAAGGGCTCGGTGTTAGAACCCACGCTGGAGGAGTACGCCTTGGTGACGCAGATCACGTCCTCGATAGCGGTGGGAGGCACCGGGGCCCCCACGCAGCCGTAGCCCGCCAGGGTGTGGGACGAGGTGGTCATGGGGAAGATGCCCAGATCCGGGTCCTTCATGGAGCCCAACTGGCCCTCCAGCAGGACGGTCTTGCCGTCCTTCAGCGCCTGGTGGAGGAAGCCCACCGCGTCGCCCACATAGGGCCGGATCAGCTCCCGGCACTCCAGAAGCTGGTCGTACAGCGTCTGGACATCCAGAGCGGGCTTGTGGTACAGGTGCTCAAAGAGGATATTCTTCACCTCAACGGCCCGGCTCAGCCGCTCCCACAGGCGGTCCTCGTCAAACAGGTCGCACACCTGGATGCCGGTCTTGGCGTATTTGTCGGAGTAAAAGGGGGCGATGCCGCTCTTGGTGGAGCCGAAGGCCTTGCCGCCCAGGCGCTCCTCCTCGTACCCGTCCTGGAGGACGTGGTAGGGCATGAGCAGTTGGGCCCGCTCAGACACAATGAGATTGGGGGCGGGCACCCCCTGGTCGATAATGCCCTTCAGCTCCGCCGCCAGCTTGGCCGCGTCCAGCGCCACACCGTTTCCAATGATGTTGGTGATGTGGGGGTAGAAGATGCCGGAGGGCAGGATGTGCAGGGCGAAGCGCCCATAGTCGTTGATGATGGTGTGGCCCGCGTTGGCCCCGCCCTGGAAGCGCACCACCACGTCCGACGTCTCGGCCAGCAGATCGGTGATTTTGCCCTTGCCCTCGTCGCCCCAGTTGGCTCCTACAATCGCTTTTACCATAAAAATACCTCTGCGCCCGGGATTCGCAGCCAATTCCCCTGGTCTGCCTTATCCGGCGCGCATCGTGGGCCAAAGGCCCAACAGCTCTATTATAATCAACATCCCCCTTCGGCGCAAGTCCTTTGGGCGCTTTTTCCGATTTTCTCTTTACTTTCATAAAGTGGCATGTTAAAATGCCTTCATAGTAGCTTTTGTAGGAGGATGCGCGATGCAGAAAGAGATGCCGGATCAAACCGCCCTGCTGTTTGAGGCCATCCTGTCGCTGCGCGACCAGGAGGAGTGCCGTGCCTTTTTTCAGGATCTGTGCACCGTGGCCGAGCTGCGGGCCATGGCCCAGCGGCTGGAGGTGGCCCAGCTTTTGGACGAGGGCCTCATCTATAACGATATTCTCAAACGCACCGGGGCCTCCAGCGCCACCATCAGCCGGGTGAACCGGGCGCTGCAATACGGCGCGGACGGCTACAAGACCGTGCTGCCGAGGCTTTCCAAATGACGGACGCCTATACCGCGCTGGCCCGGTGCTACGACCGGCTGACCAGCGATGTGGACTACAAAAAATGGGCGGACTACATAGAGCGGCACTTTCGCAGGCTGAAACGGCCTGTCCGCTCTGTGGTGGAGCTGGGCTGCGGCACGGGAAGCCTCACCCGGCTGCTGGCCCGGCGGGGCTATGCCATGACCGCCGTCGACCTCTCGCCGGATATGCTGTCCATCGCCGAGCAGAAGTGCCGGGGGCTGGACGTGCTGTTTCTGTGTCAGGATATGTCCCGGCTTACCCTTGCAGGGCCGCAGGACGCCGTCATCTCCTGCCTGGACAGTGTGAACTACGTCACCCGGCCCGCCGCCCTGCGGCGGACGTTTCAGCGGGTTCATAGAAACCTCGCTCCCGGCGGGCTGTTCCTCTTCGATGTGAAAACTCCCGCCGCCCTGGAGGGGGCGGATGGCCAGACCTATCTGGATGAGGATGACGATCTGTTCTGTGTCTGGCGGGGGGAGTACAGCCCCCGCCGCCGGGTGTGCGGCTACGGGCTGGATCTGTTCGTCCGGGAGGAGGACGGAAGCTGGAGCCGGGGCGGCGAGTACCACGAGGAGTACGCCTACACCATGGAGGAGCTGGACGGCTTTCTGCGGGAGGCGGGCTTCCAAACCATTAAGCTGTACGGCGACAAAACCATGTCCCCGCCCAAAGAGGGGGCACAGCGGGTCTTTTTCGCCGCGAGAAAGGAATTGTAGCGATGGATCAGATCGTTCGTGTCATTGCCAAGGACGCCCCTGTGAAAGCCATGGCCATTTCCGCCCGGGACACGGTGGAGCGGGCCAGAGCCATCCACGACTGCTGGCCCGTCGCCACGGCGGCGTTGGGACGTCTGCTCATGGCCGCGTCCATGATGGGCGCGGTGATTAAGACGGAGGACGGAGCCGTCACCCTTCGGGTGAAGGGCGGCGGGCCGCTGGGGAGCCTCACCGCCGTGTCCGACAGCCACGGGAATGTGCGGGGCTACGTGCAGAACCCCGCCGTGGACGTACCCCGGAAGGCCAAGGGCAAGCTGGACGTGGGGGCCGCTGTGGGGGCCGACGGGGACTTGACCGTCATCCGGGACTTGGGGCTGAAGGAGCCTTATATCGGCTCGGTGCAGCTAGTGGGGGGCGAG
>JAIEFH010000178.1 GCA_029067025.1 Oscillospiraceae bacterium
TGGCCCATTTTCTGGAGCACAAGGCCTTTGATACGGAGGACGGTAACGCGCTGCAGATCATGGCCGCCAATGGCACCGACCCCAACGCCTTTACCTCTTGCGCCATGACCGGGTACTATTTTGACGGCGTGCGGGGTTTTGAGGAAAATCTGCGCACCTTGCTGTCCTTTGTGTCGGTGCCTTGGTTTACCCAGGAGAGTGTGGACAAGGAGCAGGGCATCATTGCCCAGGAGATCCGAATGTACGAGGATGACCCCGGATACCGGGCATATACCGGTATGCTGAAAGCGATGTATGTTCACCACTCTGTGCGAACCAGGATCGTTGGAACAGTGGAGTCCATCTCCCGCATCACGGCGGACACCCTCTACCAGTGCCACCGGGCCTTTTACCGGCCGGGAAACATGGTGCTGTGCGCGGCGGGGAATATCGACCCCCAGCGGGTGGCGGACATTGCCCGGGAGGTGCTGCCTGACGCGCCCACCTCGATCACTGTGGCGGATTACGGTGAACAGGAGCCGATGGAGGTGGGGGAGAAGTATACCCGCCAAATCATGCCGGTTTCCATCCCCATGTTCGCCCTGGGATTCAAGGGTTCGCCTGTGGCCGGAGGGATGGGTCTGCGCCAGCGGCTGGTGGCCGAGCTGGTGTGCGATGTGCTGTTCAGTCCGTCCGCGCCGCTTTACAACCGTCTCTATGAGCAGGGGCTGCTGAACGGCTCCTTCGGCAGCTCTTACTATGCGTTTCCCGGCTGTGCCTGGATCATGGCGGAGGGAGAGAGCCGGGATCCGAAACGGGTAAGAGACGAGGTGCTGAAGGAGGCCGCCCGTCTGGGGACAGAGGGCATCGACCAGGCGCTATGGGATCGGCTGAAAAACGCGGCTTACGGCTCTATGGTGCGCCACCTCAATTCCATGGAGGACACTTGCATCGAACTGGCCGAGGCCCATTTCAATGGAGAGGATTATCTCAGTTTTCCCCAGGTATTCCAGAGCATTGATCGCGCCGACGGCGAGGCGCTGCTGCGGGAGTGGTGCGTGGAGGAGAGAACAGCCCTGTCGGTGATTGAGCCGGAAGAATAAACAGACATAAAGAGGGATGACCATGACAAATACAGTCTTTTTCCCCGGCCTTGGGCTGGAATTTGAGCTGAACCGGGTGGCATTTTCCGTTTTCGGCCACAATATCTATTGGTACGGCATCATCATCGCGGCGGGTTTCCTGCTGGCGGTGGCCTACGGCTTATGGCGGGCGCCCCGGTTCTCTATGGATCCGGACGTCATTACAGACGCCATCTTTGTGGTGGTGCCATCGGCCATCGTCGGCGCCAGGGCCTATTACGTGATCTTCAACCCCGCGGTCTGCTTTACGGCGGACGGTTCCTTCAGCCTGCTCAACGCCATCGCCTTCTGGGACGGCGGTCTGGCCATTTATGGCGGCGTGATCGGCACGATAATCTCCGCTGTCATCTTTTGTAAGGTGCGCAAGGTGGATTTCTGGAGCGGTATGGACATCACCGCCTACGGCCTGCTGATCGGTCAGATGGTGGGCCGTTGGGGGAACTTCGTCAACGTGGAGTGCTACGGCGGGGTGACCACGCTGCCCTGGCGGATGTGCTCGGAGTCCATCGCGAATGAGCTGTGGCGGGACGGCCTGCTGGAGTCCCAGCAGATGTACGACAGCATCTTGAACGGCACCTTGGGTGTCCATCCCGCCTTCTTCTATGAGTCCATGTGGAACCTGCTGGGCTTCATCCTGCTGGTGCTGCTGGCAAAGCGGGGGCGGAAGTTCAATGGTCAGATGTTCCTCAGCTACGTGATCTGGTACGGCCTGGGCCGGGCCGTGATCGAGAGGATGCGCACCGACAGCCTGTATTTCTTCGGAACCGGGATCCGTTCGTCCCAGATGTTGGGAATCGTTTCGGCGCTGGTGGGGATCGGGCTATTCGTGCTGCGGCTTAAGACCGCCGGGCCCGCCTCGCCGCCTTTTGTGAAGGTTCCCAATGAAGAAGCGCCCCAGCCGGAGGAAAGCGCCCCGGCAGCGGAGATTTTACCCGAAGGGGAGGCGGCAGCTCCTGCGGCAGAGCCTGCCGTGCCGGAGCCGGAGGAATCCGTCCCGGTGGCGGCTTCTGGTGAGCCTGCCGCGCTTGAGGAAGAACAGAAGGAGGAGAAGCAAGATGGCGGCGACGCTGATTGATGGAAAGGCCCTGGCGGCCAAGCTGAAAAAGAATGTTCTGGAAGAGGCGCAGATTCTGCCCCGGAAGCCCGGCCTGGCGGTGATCCTGGTGGGGGACAATCCCGCTTCCCGGGTGTATGTGACCAGCAAGAGGAAGGACTGCGAGGAGTGCGGCTTCTACAGTGAGGAGTACGCCCTGCCCGCCGAGACCACCCAAAGGCAGCTTTTGGATCTGGTTGCCGAGCTGAATGGCCGGGCGGACATCGACGGCATCCTGGTTCAACTGCCCCTGCCGAAAGGATTAAATGAAAAAGAAGTGCTGCTGGCCATCGACCCGGCCAAGGATGTGGACTGTTTCCACCCCTACAATGTGGGCCAGCTCACCATTGGTACGCCGGTGTTCCAGCCCTGTACCCCTGGCGGTGTGATGGAGATGCTCCGGGAATACGGCATCGACCCGGCGGGAAAGCGGTGCGTGGTGCTGGGCCGATCCAATATCGTGGGCAAGCCCATGGCCATGCTGCTGCTCCACGCCAACGGCACGGTGGTGATGTGCCACTCCAAGACGCCGGACATGAAAGCACTGGCCGCCTCCGCCGACATCCTGGTGTCCGCCGTGGGCAAAACGGGCCTGGTCACCGCCGACATGGTGAAGGAGGGCGCTGTGGTCATCGACGTGGCTATGAACCGCAATGACGCGGGTAAGCTGTGCGGCGATGTGTGCTTTGCGGAAGCTGCTGTGAAGGCATCGTACATTACACCGGTTCCCGGCGGGGTGGGGCCCATGACCCGGGCCATGCTGATGAAAAATACCCTGACGGCGGCGAAGCTGCACCAGGGGCTGTAAAAACTGTCCTGTATCGCGGGGCGGGCGGCAGAGGCTGCCCGCCTTGCTTTTTGCAAAAATTTTTCCTGAGCGTCAACAATTTGGGGTCGTCGATTGTGTATCAGACAGAAAGCCAAAGGGAGGTGTCCTGATGCAGCGTGGTATCCGTTCTACTGAGGAGCTGGCCGACCTCTACCGGCGGCACTTCGGCATGGTCTATCAGATCTGCCTGGTGCTGATGAAAAACGTACCCGACGCGGAGGACGCCGCCCAGACGGTTTTCCGAAAGGCGATGGAGTACCCCAAGCCCTTCCATGATCCGGAGCATGAGAGGGCATGGCTGATCGTCACCGCCCGGAACGAGTGCCGCAACCAGCTCAAGCATTGGTGGCGCACCAGGCGGGCGGACAGCGAGGTACTGGACGCGCTTACCTGGGAGCAGCCCGAACACCAAGAGGTGTGGGAGCAGGTGGCGGCGCTGCCCAAGCCCCAACGGCTGGTGCTCTATCTCCACTACTACCAGGGCTACACCACCGGGGAGATCGCGGATATGCTGGGGGAGAACCCCTCCACCGTGCGCTCCCGGCTGGCTCAGGCCCGGAAGAAACTGAAACTCAAGCTGGAGGAGGAAGGCTATGGACAGGCATGAACTGAACGAGATGTTTGACGGACTGACCCCCGACCCCGCGCGAGAGCGGGAGCTGCTGCGCCAGCTCCTCCAGGACGACGCGAGGAGGAACAAACCCATGAAAAATTGGAAGCGAGTTGTGGTAGGCGTGGCGGCTGCCGCCCTGCTGGTGACGGCTGCCGCGGCGGCTGCGGTGCCGGGGATCAACCAGAGGCTGTTGGAATATCTGGGCATTGCGCCGGAGGACACCCAGGCCGCAGAGCTGCTGGCTCCTGGAGCCATGGCGGTGGACATCGTTAAGGAGGACAACGGGGCCACGCTCCACGTGACCCAGGTTCTGCGGGACCGAACCTCCATCATGGTGCTGGCCGACTTTACGGCCCCGGAGGGGACGGTGCTGGATTTGGACGAGGCCAATCCTGGTATTTCCAAAGGATTTGAAAGTCTCACGAATTTTCCCGAGTTTTTGGATGAGGCAGGGGAGACGATTGGGGATCACATGGTATCCATGTATCGGTGGAAAGTGTTGGACGACGGCGATCCCCTGGATAATCATCTCTCCCTGATGCTTCTGCTCAACCCCATGGAAGGTGAACCGGCTGTCCAGAAGACGGACAGTGAATCGGCTATCCAAGAGACGGCTTTCCTTCGGGTTCCGGCCGTTGACCTGAAATACTTTGACTTCAGCCAAATGGCAGATGTAATTGTCTATTCCGGCGACTGGTCCTTTGATGTGGCTCTGCCGCAGGAAGACATCGGGTATGTTCAGCAGACAAAACAGGCGATCAGCGAAGCGGACAAAACCGGGATCACGGTGGAAGAGATCTATGTGTCTCCCATGACATTGCAGCTTACCGTAACTGGGGAAACCACTGCGGATCGGGACTTGCTGCTGCTCGATTGCAGCAAGATTTCCCTTAAGGACAAGGCCGGAACAGTGGTCGCGCTGCAGGAGAAAGATGGTTATGGGATGCGTGATGGCCAAAAGCAGGTGGAAACATTCCGCTTGGCGGAAATCACTGACCCTGCCCAGTTCGTGGGTGGGAGCCTTACCCTTGACCTGAGCTGCGGCTTGGTTACCATTCCCCTGGATGATCTCCAGCCGGTGGCTCCGTAACATTACTGTAAACGGAAGGAAACCCCGTCCCGGTTACCGGGACGGGGTCTTTTTTACGCTCGGAGCGCCGCGGTCTGTTTGGGGAGGAGTGCCTGAACCAGGGCGGACAGCAGCGCCCCGGCCACAATACCCAAGAAATTGAGCAGGATGTCGTCGATGTCGAAGCTCCGCCCGGTGAGGGGCTGGAGCAGCTCAACCGCCAGGATGAAGCCCAGCCCTACGGGCAGCACCCGCCACCACCGCAGTTTCTCCCAGAGCAGCGGGGCAAGGAAGCCAAAAGGAACCAGCATAAGTACATTGCCAAGCATCATGGCCCACACCCAGCTTCCGGCGGTATACGTGCCTTGGGCGATGGCCAGCAGGGTGGAGTCAAAGGCGAACGCCCCCGCGTCCGGGGCGAAGCGGAAGGGGAGGAAGGTCAGGGACAGCACCGTGGCTAGGTAAAGCACAAACACCACCAGGCCAATCTCGTGAGGGAGGGAGCGCCGGGGCAGCCGCCCCGCGCGGCACAAAAGGAACCGCAGGAGCAGGAACGCCGCCGTTCCGATCAGCACAGCGGGAAACTGGCTTTGCATGAAGGAACGCGCGTAGTCAAAGAGCATGGACAGCATAGAAATCCCTCCTAATTTCCCAAAGCATAACAGGAATTGCTTTCTGGATTTTCTCTCCGCCGGCGGCGGGGAGAAAACAATATATCAGGCAATTTTTAAGAAAAAAGGAAGTCCGGGTTATCATTTGTTGAATTCAGCCTGAGCGTACTTGCACCAGGGCGCGCACACGCACTCGCCGCACTTGGCCTTCCGGGCGGTGCACACCGCCCGACCGTGGAGTACCAGCCGGTGGCAGAAGTTGTTGGACTCCTCCGGCGGCAGGACGGCCCGGAGCTGCTGTTCCACCTTGGCCGGGTCTTTGGTGCCGTCGGTGAGGCCCAGCCGCCCGGAGATGCGGATGCAGTGGGTGTCCGCCACCACCACGCCGGGGGTGCTGTGGACGTCCCCCAGAATCAGGTTGGCCGTCTTGCGGCCCACGCCGGGCAGGCGGAGCAAATCCTCCATGGTGCCCGGCACCTTGCCGCCGTACTCATTGATGAGCATTTGGGCGCACAGCACCATGTCGCGGCTCTTAGCCCGGAAGAAGCCGCAGGAATGGATGTATTTGCCCACCTCCTCAATGTCCGCCTCAGCGAAGCTCTCCAGGGTGGGGAAGCGCTCAAACAGGGCGGGGGTGACCATGTTCACCCGCTCGTCGGTGCACTGGGCGGACAGCCGCACGGCGAACAGCAGCTCGTAGTCTTTCTTGTATTGCAGGGAGCAGATCCCGTCGGGGTACAGCTCCTTCAGCGCGTTGACGATGGAAATTACGTTTTCTCGTTCCATGAAGTTCACCTCATGAACAGGATAACACAAAATGCGGCAAAAAGCGAGAGAGTTTTTTTAGTTGGTGACAGTTGTGCTTGCTGGAAAAACATTGTATAATAATAGGGACTAAATTTGGAAAGGCGGAAACGCAAATGGTTTTGGAGTATATGGACTTCGTATCTCAGCACGACCCCGAGGTGGGAGCCGCCATTCGGGCGGAATACCAGCGCCAGTGCGACAACATCGAGCTGATTGCCTCAGAGAACATCGTGTCTGAGGCGGTGTTGGCCGCCATGGGCAGTGTGCTGACCAACAAATATGCCGAGGGCTACCCCGGCAAACGGTATTACGGCGGCTGCCAGTGCGTGGATGTGGCGGAGAAGCTGGCCATTGACCGGGCCTGCCAGCTGTTCGGCGCGAAGTTCGCCAACGTCCAGCCCCACTCCGGCGCCCAGGCCAACTACGCGGTCTATATGGCTCTGTGCCAGCCTGGAGACACGGTGCTGGGCATGAACCTGGATCACGGCGGGCATCTGACCCACGGCAGCCCCGTGAACTACTCCGGCAAATATTTCAAGATGGTGTCCTACGGCGTGAACGAGGAAACCGGCGTCATCGACTACGACGAGGTGGAGCGGATCGCCAAGGAGTGCAAGCCCAAGATGATTATCGCGGGCGCGTCCGCCTATCCCCGGGTGATCGACTTTGCCCGTTTCCGCGCCATTGCCGACGAGGTGGGGGCCTATCTCTGGGTGGATATGGCCCATATTGCCGGCCTGGTGGCGGCGGGGCTCCATCCGTCCCCCGTGCCCTACGCCCACGTTACCTCCACCACCACCCACAAGACCCTACGGGGCCCCAGAGGCGGCCTGCTGCTCACCAACGACGAGGATCTGGCCAAGAAGCTGAACTCCGCCATTTTCCCCGGCTCTCAGGGTGGCCCGCTGATGCACGTCATTGCCGCCAAAGCGGTGGCTTTGGGCGAGGCGCTTACCCCCGAGTTCAAGGCGTACCAGCAGCAGATCGTGAAAAACTCCGCCGCTCTGGCCGAGGGCCTTGTGAAGCGGGGCATGAAGCTGGTGTCCGGCGGCACTGACAACCATCTGTCCCTGATCGACCTGCGGGACATGGGTGACCTGACCGGCAAGGAGCTGGAGCGCCGCCTGGACGAGGTGCGCATCACCGCCAACAAGAACAAGGTGCCCGGCGATCCCCGCTCCCCCTTCCAGACCAGCGGTCTGCGGGTGGGCAGCCCCGCTGTCACCAGCCGCGGCTTTGTGGAAGCGGATATGGATCAAGTGGCGGAGTATATCACGTTGGCGGCCACCGACTTTGAGGCGAAAGCGGACTATATCCGCGCGGGTGTGGCGGCGCTGACGGCAAAGTATCCCATCTACCGTTGAGGATAACTGATGAAAAATCCGGCCCTTTTTTGTGGTGCCGGATTTTTCTCTTTACGAACAATAGAACGTATGTTATACTATTGAAAATTGGAAAGACTGGGACACTATACTTTACCAAGGAAGAAAAGGAGCGTTTTATATGGCAAAGCGAATTTTGGACTGCAATGCTTCTGATTTTGAGAAGATGGGCAAGGACGATCTGCTGTTTTCCATCGGCGCGGGAGAGGGGAGGGCGCTGGCCTGCGAGACCATTGGCTGTTTTACCCCGCTGCTCAACGACGTGACCAACGCGGAGCTGGTCAGCGCCCTGGGGGCCGACATCCTGCTGCTGAACATTTTTGACGTGAATAATCCCCAGATCCAAGGCCTGCCCCCGGTAGCGCCGGAGGACGTAGTACGGGAGGTCAAGCGGCTCACTGGCCGGCCGGTGGGCATCAACCTGGAGCCGGTGGAGCAGAGCTTCGCCGACCAAGTGGATACCATGTGGAGCATGACGCCGGGGCGGCTGGCCACCTTGGAAAACGGGAAGAAGGCCGCCGATATGGGGGTGGATTTCATCCTGCTCACGGGTAACCCGGGCACAGGTGTGACCAACAAAGCGATTGTTGAGACGTTGGAACTGTACCACAAGCACCTGGGAGATCGGATTGTGCTGGCGGCTGGCAAGATGCACAACTCTGGCGTGCTGGGTGAGGGTGGGGAGAAGATCCTCACCAAGCAAGAGGTCAAGGCATTTGCCGACGCGGGGGCGGATGTAATCCTGCTGCCCGCCCCGGGGACGGTGCCGGGGATTACGGTGAAGTACGCGTCGAAACTGGTGGCTTATGCCCACAGCCTGAAAAAGCTGACCATGACCTCCATCGGTACCTCCCAGGAGGGGGCGGACGTGGAGACCATCCGCCGCATTGCCCTGATGAGCAAGATGACCGGCACGGACATCCATCACATCGGGGATTCCGGCTTTACGGGTATCGCGGCGCCGGAGAACATTACTGCCTATTCGGTGGTCATCAAGGGTGTGCGGCACACCTACCGCCGGATGGCCATGTCCATCAAACGGTAACAGGCCATGAGCTATCAGCCGCTGGCGGACCGCATCCGCCCGCAGAATTTAGATGAGGTGCTGGGTCAGGGGCACATTTTGGGCCAGGATGGCCTGCTGCGCCGGGTAATCGACAGCGGGAAGATCCCCAACATGGTGTTTTACGGCCCCTCCGGCACCGGAAAGACCACCGTGGCCAACATCATCGCCCAGCGGTCGGGCCGCACCCTGCGGCGGCTCAACGCCACCACCGCCTCCCTGGCCGACGTTCGGGACGTGATGGATCAGGTGGGCACCCTGCTGGCCCCCAACGGCGTTCTGCTGTACCTGGATGAGATTCAATATTTTAATAAGAAACAGCAGCAGTCCCTGTTGGAATTCATTGAGAATGGTAAGATCACCCTCATCGCCTCCACCACAGAGAACCCCTATTTCACCATTTTCAACGCCATATTGTCCAGATCCACGGTGTTTGAGTTCAAAATGCTGACGGCGGATGACATTATGCCCGCCGTAGACCGGGGCATTTCCCTCCAGGCCCAGGAGCTGGGGGTGGAGGTCGTGTGTGAGCCGGGCGTGCGGGAACACCTGGCCTCCTCCTGCGGCGGGGATGTGCGAAAGGCCCTTAACGCGGTAGAACTGCTGATGACCGCCAGCCGTATCAAGGACGGCGCACTCATGATTACCTTGGATGACGCGAAGCTGGTGGCCCAGCGCTCCGCCATGCGCTATGACCGGGACGGGGACGACCACTTTGACATTGCCTCCGCGCTGATGAAGTCCCTGCGGGGCTCCGACCCGGACGCGGCGCTCCACTACCTGGCGCGGCTACTGGAGGCGGGGGATATGCTCACTGCCATCCGCCGGATTTTGTGCTCCGCCAGTGAGGACATCGGCATGGCCTATCCCCAGGCGGCGTCTATTGTAAAATCCTGCGTGGACAGCGCCCTCCAGCTGGGCCTGCCAGAGGCCAAGCTGCCCCTGGCCCAGGCCGTTATTCTGCTGGCCACAGCGCCCAAGTCCAACAGCGTGCTCAACGCCATCGACGCGGCCATGGCGGACGTGCGTGCGGGCCGTACAGGGGACTACCCCCGGCATTTGCAGAACGTCCACGCCGACGGCGCGGGCTTTGAGCGGGAGCAGGGCTACCTCTATCCCCATGAGTTCCCCGGCCACTGGGTGGAGCAGCAGTACCTTCCTGACGCCATCAAGGATCACGTATATTATGAATACGGCCCCAACAAGACGGAGCAGGCGGCTAAAGCCTACTGGGATAAGATCAAAAATGGAGGATAGCGGCCGGGAATAGAGGTGTGGTATGTCGAAAAAGAAAAGGGAGCATATTACCTTTGACGAGGTATGCAAAACTAAACGGAGCGTTCCGTTTTCCAAAGTGAACCAGGAAACGAACAAATGGAAGGGAGTGGGAGCCCGTGCCCATGGATATTCAAGTCGGCGACGTGCTGGAACTGAAAAAGACACACCCCTGCGGGAGTCGCGAGTGGAAGGTGCTCCGGGTGGGGATGGACTTCAAGCTGAAGTGCCTGGGCTGCGGCCACGAGGTGATGACGCCCAGGAGTAAGGCGGAGAAATCCATAAAAAAAGTGAAGCGGGAGGGACAGGCCCTATGAACCGGTTTTGGAGCAAGCGTATCCAGGATATTGTCCCTTATACGCCGGGGGAGCAGCCGAAAGACCGCCAGTTTATCAAGCTGAACACCAACGAATGTCCCTATCCTCCCTCGCCTAAGGCCATTGAGGCGATCAACAGGACAGCGGGGGATAGTCTGCGGCTCTACCCGGATCCGGAGTGCGTGGAGTTGCGCGCCGCCATCGCTAAGCGAGAAGGACTGGACATCAATCAGGTGTTCTGCGGAAATGGCTCGGATGAGATATTGGCCTTTGCCTTCCAGGCATTCTTTGACCCGGACAGGGAAGTGATGTTTCCCAAGATCACCTACAGCTTTTATCCTGTCTATACCGATTTTTTCGGGTTGAAGCGGCGGGAAGTTCCCATGAATCCTGACTTTTCCGACCCAATTGACTTGCTGTGTGGCAAAAACGGCGGCGTGGTGCTGGCCAATCCCAACGCCCCCACAGGCATTGCGGTTGGGCTGGACACGGTGGAAAAGCTGCTGAACGCCAACCCAGACGTGGTGGTCATAGTAGATGAAGCCTACATAGATTTCGGTGCCGACAGCGCGGTCAAGCTTATCAACCGCTATCCCAACCTGCTGGTCATCCAGACCACCTCTAAATCCCGGGCGCTGGCTGGCCTGCGGGTGGGCTGGGCCATGGGGGATGAGAACCTGATTGCAGCCCTGCGCTGTGTGAGGGACTCCATCAACTCCTATACTGTTGACCGGCTGGCCCAGGCGGGAGCCGCTGCCGCCATTCAGGACGAGGACTACTTCCAGTCCATCCGCCGCCGGGTAATGAATACCCGGATGTGGACGGAAAAAGCACTAAAGGAGATAGGCTTTACAGTCCTTCCGTCACAAGCAAATTTTGTATTTGCCAGCCATCCAAACCGCACCGGGAAGGAATTGCTGGACGGTCTTAGGGAGCGGGGAATTCTGGTGCGCTGGTGGGACAAGCCGGAGATCAGAAACTGGCTTCGCATCAGCATCGGCACGGATAAGGACATGGAGGCGCTGGTGCAGGCGCTGGATGAATTAATCTGAATATGACAAATGCTGGCCCGCCGGGAAACCCGGCGGGCCGCTTTTTATTTGATCATGGACGTGCTTTGACCTTTTTTGATGTCTGAGAGAGGTATAATTTGGGACAGACCGGGGGAGAGGGGGCCTGCCCATGACGGTGGTTTATGCCGATCTTTTGTTCTTGCTGAATTTCATCGCCAACTACCTGTTACTGCTGGCGGCGGGCCGAATGGCCGGGGCGGCACTGAGACGTTGGCGCCTCGGCCTGGGAGCGGCCGCGGGAGCGCTGTATGCGGTACTGGTGTTCCTGCCTGGGCTGAGCTGGCTGGCCCACTGGCTGTGTAAGCTGGCGGCTGGAGTGCTGATGGCTCTCATTGCCTATGGCGGGGAGCGGTATCTGCTGCGGGTGACCGTGTTGTTTTTCGGAGCTTCCGCCGCGCTGGCGGGGGCGGTGCTGGGGCTGGAGCTGCTGGGCAATGTCTCGCTGACCTTGGATCATGGGGTGTTTTATTCTCAGTTTGATATTCGGCTGCTGCTGCTGCTGTTTGTGGCGTGTTATTTTGTGCTGTCCCTGTTTTTCCGCCGGATCGGGCGGCATGGGGGAGAGTTGGTCGGGCTTGAAATCGCGCTGAATGGGGGCGTTGTGGTGGTGACGGCGCTGCGGGACACCGGTCATACGCTTACCGATCCGGCCACCAACCGACCGGTGGTGGTGGTTTACTGGCAGGCTCTGTCCAAGCTGCTGCCCGATTGGGCAGATGTGGATATGCCGATTGCTTCATTGGAGCGGTGTCATGCCGCGGGATCCCGGCAGGCGCGGCTGATTCCCTATCGGGCGGTAGGGGTGGAACATGGGATGCTGCTGGCCCTGCGGACCCAAGGGGTAAAGGCAGACGGAAAATCCCTGGGAAAACTGCTGGTGGCTCTGTCCCCTACGCCGGTGGACGATGGGGGTGGGTATCAAGCGTTATTAGGAGGAATTTAAAATGCTCTTGACCGATACATATCTGTGGCTGTACCGACTTCTGGATCGGCTTGGAGTCAGGCTCCATGGGTCGCTCCACTACATCGGAGGCAGCGACACCCTGCCCGCCCCGCTGACCCGGGAAGAGGAAGGGCGTCTCTTGGCGGAGCTTGAGGGAGAGGACAGCCGGCCGGGGGCCAGGGCCCGGCTCATTGAACACAACCTTCGGCTGGTGGTTTACATCGCGCGGCGGTTTGAGAACACCGGGGTGGGCATTGAGGATCTGATCTCCATCGGAACCATTGGACTGATCAAGGCAGTGGAGACCTATAAACCCGCCAAAAATATCAAGCTGGCCACCTATGCGTCCCGATGCATCGAGAACGAGATCTTGATGTATCTGCGAAAAAACGCCAACCGCCGAGGCGAGGTATCTCTGGATGAGCCGCTGAACACCGATTGGGACGGCAACGAGCTGCTGTTGTCCGATGTGCTGGGTACCGACAGCGACAGCATTGAAAAGCCCATTGAGGATGACGTGGCTCGGGATCTGCTGTTCACTGCCATTACTCGGCTCTCAGAACGGGAACGAGCCATTATTACGATGCGCTTTGGTTTG
>JAIEFH010000179.1 GCA_029067025.1 Oscillospiraceae bacterium
TAGGTAGGCCGCCGCTCGCCTCCGTAGGAAGGTTGTGCCTGACGGTAGGGCTCCCGGTAGGTGGACACCCGGGGCGTCTGGTCGAACTCGTCCCAGTCGTTTCCTGTGGGAGTTGGATCTAAGTAGGAGCGCCCCGACTGCTCCAGCAGCTCGTTGGGGATCTCCCCGGCGAACCGGGAAGGCCGGTTGTTGCTGGTGTGGCCGAACAGCATCCGCTGGCTGGCACAGGTGAGGTACAGCCGTTCTTTGGCGCGGGTGAGGGCCACGTAGCACAGCCGCCGCTCCTCCTCCATCTCTTCCATCTCGCCGATGGCCCGGATGCCGGGGAAGATGCCCTCCTCCATGCCAACCACGAACACAGTGGGAAACTCCAACCCCTTGGCGGAGTGCATGGTCATCATGACCACCGCGTCCTCGTTGGGGTCGTGGCTGTCCAGGTCGGTGTACAGGGCGATCTCGTCCAGGAAGCCCGCCAGGGACGGTTCACCCTCGGCGTTTTCCATGTAGCCGTTGATGGAGGTGAGCAGCTCCCGCACGTTTTCCAGCCGGGTGCGGCTCTCAATGTCGCTTTTCGCCTGGAGCATGGCGGCGTAGCCCGTCCGGGCCACCACTTCTTCATAGAAGTTGGGCAGATCCATGGTCTGGGACAGGGTGGTGAGCTCATTTATCATGGTGACAAACTGGCCCAGTCTGGCGGCGGGCTTTTGCAGCTCCGGGTAATTTCCCGCATTGGCAATTACGTCCCACAGGGACAGGCCGTTCTGAGTGGCGATAAACCGGGCCTTTTCCACCGTGGTGTTCCCGATGCCCCGGGGCGGGTTGTTGATGATGCGGGTGAGCCGCAGGTCGTCGGCGTGGTTGTGGATGGCGCACAGGTAGGCCAGCATGTCCTTGACCTCGGCCCGGTCAAAGAACCGGGTGCCGCCGATGACCCGGTAGGGGATGCCGCTGCGTTTGAAGGCCACCTCCAATTGGTTGGACTGGGCGTTCATCCGGTAGAGAATGGCGTGGGCGTTCCACTTCATCCCCGCCCGGTAGTCCTCCATCAGCTTGTCCGCCACGTACCGGGCCTCGTCGTTCTCGTTCATGGCGGTGTACAGGGACACCTTGTCCCCCTGGTTTCCCGCCGTCCACAGCTCCTTGCCCTTGCGGCCCTGGTTGTGGCGGATGACAGCGTTGGCCGCGTCCAGGATGTTCTTGGTGGAGCGGTAGTTCTGCTCCAGCCGGATGGTGCGGCAGCCCTTGTACTGGTCCTCGAAGGAGAGGATGTTCTCGATGGTGGCCCCCCGGAAACGGTAGATGGACTGGTCGTCGTCGCCGACGACGCAGATGTTCTCCCGCCCCCCGGCCAGCAGGGAGGCCAGCAGGTATTGCAGATTGTTGGTGTCCTGGTACTCGTCAATCAATACATATCGGAATTTTCGCTGATAATATTGCAAAACGTCATCATGCTGCTGGAGCAGCCGGACGGTGTGGAGGATGATGTCGTCGAAGTCCAGCGCCCCGGCCTCCCACAGCCGCTTTTCGTAGGCGGCGTACAGCTTGGCGATCTTTTGCAGGCGGTAGTCGCCGGACTGCTCGCACTCCTGGGCGAAATCACGGGCCAGCTGGAGCTTGTCCTTGGCCCTGGAAATCGTTCCCAGCACCGAGCGGGGCGGAAACTGCTTGTCGTCAAAGTTCAGCTCCCGGATGCAGTCCTTCATCACCCGCTGGGAGTCGTCGGTGTCGTAGATGGTGAAGGAGGAGGGGAAGCCCAGCTTCTCGATGTCCCGGCGGAGGATGCGCACGCAGGCGGAGTGGAAGGTGGACGCCCACACGTCCCGGGCGGAGGCGCCCAGCATCCGCTCCAGCCGGTCCTTCAGCTCCCCGGCGGCCTTGTTGGTGAAGGTGATGGCGATGATCGTCCAGGGGGCGGCGGGCTCCAGGGCGCACAGCCGGTCGGCCTGGAGCCGGCCCTCCTTTGTGGGATTGGCGGCATAACCCTTCAAAAAAGCCAAATCGTCCTCGGTCACCCACTCGGGCACCTCCGGACTGTCCGAGCCCCGGCCGTAGCGGATGAGGTTGGCCACCCGGTGGATGAGCACGGTGGTCTTACCCGAGCCCGCCCCCGCCAGCAGCAGCAGCGGCCCCTCGGTGGCCAGCACGGCCTTGCGCTGTTCGGGGTTGAGATTTTGGTAGTTTAAGCCGATGACCTCCCGGCGGAGGCGGCAGAATTCCAGCTCCTGCTGCTGTGTCAGCATGGTATCATTCTCCTTTTGTCAAGTGGACACATTATACCAGAGTTTCGCCAAAAAGTACAGGGGCCTTCCGTTGCAAAGGGAGGGCTGGTGTGGTAAGATAACCAAAACAGACCGGGAGGGATGGAACCATGATCCGATACGCGAACCAAAGTGATTTTGAGCGGTTGAGAGAGCATGACCGCCACATCAGCGAGGACGAATTGGCGCGGGGCATAGAGGCCGGGCGGGTTCTCGTGATGTTTGAGCAGGGTGCCTTTGTGGGCTGGCTCAGGTTCAATCTGTTCTGGGACGAGATCCCCTTCATGAATATGCTGTATTTTTTGGAGGAATACAGGGGGAAGGGCTTGGGGACCCGGCTCACCCGCCATTGGGAGGAAGAGATGGCAAAGCGCGGCTGCGAGCGGGTCTTGACCTCCACCCTGTCCAACGAGCGGGCCCAGTTCTTTTACCGAAAAAACGGCTATGTGGACTGCGGCTCCCTGCTGCTGCCCGGTGAACCGCTGGAGATCATCCTGTTAAAAGAGCTGACATAACAGGAGCGCCGGGGCCTATGGCCCCGGCGCTCTCCTTACCGCTAAGTACTGCCTTGCTCCAGCAAACTCCGCAGCTGGTGGCTCCGCCGCTGGCAGCCCTCGATGAGCTCGTTGTACAGCGCCAGCAGATCGGGATCGTCCCAGTCGTCGGCGGCCAGCCGGTAGGCGTTCTCCTGCCGCTGTTCCGCCTGGTGGCGGGTGCGCAGCGCCCCCCAGTAAGACGGGATAGCCGGGACGCCCAGCAGTTCAGAGGGCCAGTACCGCAGCCCGGTGAGCAGGAAATACGCCGCCGACAGCTTCCGGGCCTCCTTATGCTGCTCCCCCGCCATGCTGTTCAGCGTCCGTGCGTCCGTCCCCCGGGCCCTCCTGGCCAGGTGACGGTAGAACTGCCAGCCCTCCAGCGCGTCCATCACGTGGCGGCGCAGCCGGGCGGTGCGGTCGTCGGCGCTCTGGGGCTCCTCCCACAGCTGGGGCAGGTCGTTTCCCCGGTCGGGGCCGTCCGCCTCGGGCAGCCCCTCTGCTTCGGCGCATTCCTCGCAGGTTTCCTCCGGGACGGGCTGATCTTGAGTCTGGGACTCTTGAGTCGGTGGCTCCTGAATAGGCGGCTCCTCCACGGGTCGCCAGCAATTGGGCTTCTGAACGGACGGTTCCGGCTCCATGGGCATCTCCGGCTCCATGGGCTGGGCCGGCTGCCCTTGAGCCGGTGGCTCTGGAGCCAATGGCTCCTGGCGCTCACACTCCGGGGGAAAGCCGGTTCCCTGCTGCTGGGCCAGGGCTTTCAGGCAGTCGCAGGACAGGTCGCCCTCCATATTGAGGGGGCCGGGGCGGATAGGGCTGCTTTCCTGGCCGCGGTCTCCCATCACCCGCTGCCACACCCGTTGGAACACCTCCTGATCCTTCACCGAGCATGGGATCATTTCTTCCATATGGTAAAACACCTCCTTTGCCCCACATTCTATGTGGCGGGGAAGGCTTTTGCCAATGGGCCTATGGTTTCACCAATTCTTCCAGGGAGCGGACATACCGGCGGCACACCGATCTCAGCTCGTCCTGGCGGGCGGCGTAATAGTCGTCGTACACCCCCACGGCGGTCATGCCCGCTTTCATGGCGGTGGCGCAGTTGTCCGGGCTGTCGTCAAAGAGGGTGCAGTCCTCGGGTGGCGCGCCCAGCAGCTCGCTGAGCCGGGTGAAGCACCGGGGATCCCGCTTCTCCAGACCGATCTCCTCGGCGAAAATCACCTGGTCAAACAGCTCCCGCAAATGGAAGCGCTCCAGCACCGCGCCGCACAGGGCGGGGCGGCAGGCGGTGAAGATGGCCATGGGGCGGCCCTCGGCCTTGCATTGGCGCAGGAACTCCTCCGCCCCCGGCTTTAAGGGGGCCAGCTCCCGGTAATGGCGCTCCGCCAGGCTGTCCCACTCCGCCATGATGTCCTCCAGGGAGTCGGGCAGGTCATAGTACTCCTTGGTGAATTGGGCCGCGATGGGGAAAATGGAGCGCTCCACCACCCGCTGGTACTCCGGTGTGTGGGTCAGCCCCCGTCGGGACAGAAATTCCCGGTCCACCTCCAGCCACAGGCCGTTGGTGTCGGTGATGGTGCCGTCCAGATCGAATATGTACACAAGATCATCTCCTCGTCCCTGTCAGCATACCAGACCCGCCCCCCGCTGGCAAGCCTTTTCGCCATTTTTCTCCCCGGCGTTGACTTGTTCCGCCTTTGCGGATAAAATAGAAAAAAGACAGAGACAGAGAAGGGGGCAGCGGTATGCGGAAGCTGGCATGGTTTTCGGCTGGCTTCGGGGCCGCCTGCCTGTGGGCGTGCTATTTTGACCTGGGCCCCGTGCCTGCGGCCATTGCCGCCGCCCTGCTGGCATTGATGCTGGCGGTATGGCTGCGCAACCGGCCCCGGGAGGACGAACACCCCATCCTCCTGCGCCGCCCCAGGAAGAAGGGTCCGCTGTCCCGGTGGACGCTGTACCAGTTTTCCCGGCGGGGACTGGCCCTGTGCCTGGGCGGTGTGCTGGCCTTTGGGTGGGCCGGGGCGTACTTTGTCCTGTTCCGCGCCCCGGCGGAACAATGGGTGGGGGACGAGGTTTCCATCTCCGGCGAGGTGACCTCCTATCCCGCGCCCACCTCCATCGGCGGCTATTCCGTCACCGTCCATTTGGACGGCGGTTTTTTCGCCCCGGACGCGCTGATGTACGGCTCAGCGGACTGGGGTGGGCTGGAGCCTGGCGACCGGGTGTCCTGCATGGCGCGGGTCAAGCTGTCCACCCACGCCCACGGCGACGAGACCACCTACTATACCGCCAAGGGCGTGTACCTGCTGGCCTACTGCAATGACAGGCCGGAGATCACCTTTGCGGGGCGCGTTCCTTTCCGGCACTGGCCCGCCCTGTGCGCCCGCAAGCTCCATGACGGCATTTACGCCGCCTTTGACGGCGCCGTTGCCCCCATTGCCGCCGCCGTCACCCTGGGGGACAAGTCCGGGCTGGACGATACGCTCTACTCCGCCTTCAACCGGGCGGGGCTGATGCACGCGGCTGTGGTGTCCGGGCTGCATATCAGCTTTCTGGTGCAGATGATTCTGCTGGTGACTGGCCGCCGCCGCGGGGCGGCGCTGGCCATGGTGCCGCTGCTGGTGTTTTACGCCCTCATGGCGGGCGGTACGCCGTCGGCGTTCCGGGCGGTCATCATGCAGAGTGCCCTGCTGGCCGCGCCCATTGCCCGCCGGGAGGAGGACGGGCCCTCCGCCCTGGGCCTTGCCCTGCTGGCGCTGCTCATCCAGAACCCATTTGCTGCCGCCAGCGTGGGCTTGCAGCTGTCCTTCGCCTCGGTGGCGGGCATCCTGCTGGCATCCAGGCCGCTGTTTCAATGGATGTACCGCCCCTTGAAGCCCCTGCGGCCCCCTAAGGAGCAAACGCTCAAGCTCATGCTGTGGAAAGCGGCCCGGACGGTACTCACCGGCGTGTCCGTCTCTCTGGGGGCCATGCTGTTCACCGTGCCGCTCATCGCGTTGTATTTTGGGCAGATTCCGCTGCTGTCCCCGCTGTCCTCCGTGCTGGCGCTGTGGGCGCTGAGCTTGCTGATGATGTGCGCCCTGGTTCTGGGGACGCTGGCTGTCTTTTTCCCCGGCCCCGCCGCCTTTTTGGGAACCGCAGCCGGACTGCTGGGCCATTACGCCCGGTGGGTGACCCTGTGGCTGGGCAGATTTCCCTTTGCCTCGCTGAGTACCGACAGCCGGTACTGCGTCATCTGGCTGGGGGCGGTGTACCTGGCGCTGCTGGCGGCGTTTGTCAGCCGGGAGAAGCCAAAGCGGCCCCTGCTCTGCGCCTGCGGGCTGATTGCGCTGTTGTGCGCCGCCATTGGATTTGGCCGTTTGGAGGTGGAAACCGCCGACCTCACCGTCGCCGCCCTGGACGTGGGCCAGGGCTCGTCCACCGCCCTGCTGTCCGGAGGGCGGGCGGCGCTGGTGGACTGCGGCGGGGACGGCTCCCGCAGCGCTGGGGATATTGCCGCCGACTACTTTGCCGCCATGGGCCGGGCCCGGCTGGACTTGCTGGTGCTGACCCACTTTGACAGCGACCACTGGGGCGGGGTGGAGCAGTTATTTTACCGCATGAAGGTGGATAAAGTGGCCATTCCCGGCAGCGACACAGACCCCGAGGACGCCGCCCGCCTGCTGGAGCTGGCGGAAGAAGAGGGCGCGGAGGTCATCCTAGTGGATGATACGGCGGAGCTGTCCCTGGGCAAATCGGCCCTCGCCCTGTTCCCGCCCCTGGGCGGAGGCACCTCCAACGAGTCCGGGCTGTTTGTTTTGTGCTCCCACGGGGACTTTGATGCCCTCATCACCGGGGACGCGGACGCCTTCGTGGAGAAAATGCTGGTGAAGTACTGCCCCATCCCCGACATTGAGCTGCTGATTGTGGGCCACCACGGCTCCAAAAACTCCAGCTGCGAGGAGTTCCTCCGCACTGCGGCCCCGGAGCTTGCCGTTATTTCCGCCGGGGCCAACAACTCCTACGGCCACCCGGCCCAGGAGACGTTGGAGCGTTTGGAGGTGCTGGGCGCGGAGATCCACCGCACCGATCAGGAGGGAACCGTCACCGTGCGGGTTCAAGGGGACCGGGTGGGGGTATATTAGAGAGAACGGGTTCCATACTTGCTGAGAAAGGGGGCGGTGCCCATGCCGCCAAAACGGGATAAGGTGGACAACACCGCCATGCGGGAGCTGAAGCGTGCCATCAAAGAGGGCGCGCCCCAAAACCTCTACATTTTCCACGGGGAGGAGGCGTTTCTCCGGGACTACTACTTGGCCCAGTTGAAGCGAACCATCCTGCCCGAGGGGTTGGAGGACTTTAACCTCCACGCCGCCCGGGGGAAGGACTGCTCGGTGGACTGGATCGAGCAGGCGGTGGATTGCCTGCCCATGATGAGCGGGCGCACTCTGGTGGCGGTCACCGACTTCGACCTGTTCGCCCAGGGGGACAAGGCACGTGAGCGGCTGCTGGACATCCTCTCCGCTCTGCCGGACTACTGCTGCCTGGTGTTCGTGTACGACCTGCTGCCCTATAAGGCCCCGGCAAAGGACAAGCTGGCCGCCCTGCTGAAAAAAGAGGGGGCGGTGGTGAACTTCCAGCGCCAGGAGCAGGGGGATCTCACCGACTGGATCTGCCGCCAGTTCAAAAAGGCGGGCAAGAGCGTGGACACTGAGGACGCCCGGTATCTCATTTTCCTGGTGGGCGACCTGATGCACGACCTGGCCGCCGAGATCGGCAAACTGACCGCCTATGCCGCCCACCCCAGGGTCACCCGGGCGGACATGGACGCGGTGGTCATCCCCAAGCTGGACGCGGTGGTATTCCAGATGACCGACGCCATGGCCCGCAAGGACTTCGACAAGGCCGCGTCGGTGCTGGCCGACCTGCTCCACAGCCAGCAGGCCCCCATCATGATCCTGGCCGCCATGGGCAAGTACTTCCGGCAGCTGTACACCGCCCAGCTGTACCTGGACGCGGGGAAGGGCCGGGGGGAGTTTATGGAGCTGTGGGGGATGAAATCGGCCTATCCGGCGGACAAGCTGCTGGACGCCGCCCGGCGGTTCTCCCTGCCCTGGTGTCGGTACGCCGTGCGCCGGTGCGCAGAGACGGATATTGTGCTGAAGAGCTCCTACGGCCAGGAGAACGAGGTGCTCACCTCCCTGCTGATGGAGCTGGCCTCGGGCCGGCGGGTGGCGGTATAAGAGGAGGTAAATTTTGAAGAAACATATTATCATTGCAGGTGTGCCGAGATCAGGAAAAAGCACCATTTCTCAAATAATATCAAAGAATTTTGGATACCAACATATAAGTATGGACTCAATCATTGCGGGAATCGAGAAAGTTTTTCCTGAAACAGGCATAAATTCTGATGCGGATACAGATTTACAAGAAAATATCCAATATATCAGTTCTAAGATCGCGTTGTTTATACGGGCGATGATGGATAGCGGTGAGTATAATGAATGTGACTATGGAATGGTAATTGATATATTTCAATTATTACCAAAACACTATATTCAATATATAGATCCTTCTCTTTGTGATATTTATTATCTCGGCACATCAGAAGTAACTCCTGAAGAAAGATATGAACTTTTAAAAAGGTACGATACCCCCAAGGACTATACTTATTATAAAACGGAAGAAGAAAACAAAGGGGATTGTGCCGACATTGTAACGATAAGCAAACAGCTGAAAGAACAATGCAGAATTTATAACTTACCGTACTATGATACATCTTACAGCAGAGAACAGATATTCAAAGTTATTTTGGATTTTTTAGCAAGTAATATATAGCTGCTTGAAACCGGTGATAAAACAGCTTTGTTTATGGAGGGCTGATATGAGAATTCAAGAGGCTATTGTGGTGGAGGGCCGGTACGACAAGTCCGCCCTGGCCGGGGTGGTGGACACGCTGATTCTGGACACGGCTGGGTTCGGCGTGTTCAAGGACGGCGAGCGGCTGGCCCTGCTGCGGAAGTTGGCGGCAAAGCGGGGGCTCATCGTCCTCACCGACCCGGACGGGGCGGGGTTCGTCATCCGCAACTACCTGAAAGGGGCCATCCCCAAGGGGCAGCTCAAGCACGCCTATGTCCCCGACGTGTACGGCAAGGAGCGCCGCAAGCGCGCCCCCGGCAAGGAGGGCAAGCTTGGGGTGGAGGGGATGCCGCCGGACGTATTGCGAAACGCCATCCTTCGCGCCGGGGCCACGGTGCTGGATGGGGAAGCACCGTC
Source organism: Oscillospiraceae bacterium (assembly GCA_029067025.1). Classification (GTDB taxonomy): domain Bacteria; phylum Bacillota; class Clostridia; order Oscillospirales; family Oscillospiraceae; genus Enterenecus. Next base: position 9,047 of record JAIEFH010000179.1, read on the forward strand.
CCGCCCTGCCGGAGATCTCACCCCGGCGGATCTGTTTGCCTTGGGGCTGTCGGGGACGCCCGACGCGGCCCAGCGGCGTGCCGCCCTCCTGGGTCAGCTGGAGCTGCCCGAGCACATGAGCGCCAAGGCGCTGCTCTCGGCGCTGAACGCGCTGTATACGCCGGACGAACTGGACGAATTGCTGGGTTCTTTGGGGAAATAGTAAAGTGCCGTCTCCCGTTGGGAGACGGCACTTTCTATGATTTTCCGCTCATTGCTCCGTTTCCATGACCTTGTCCACCCGGCGCTGGTGGCGGCCGCCCTCAAACTCGGTGGACAGAAAGACGTCCAAAATCCGCTCCGCCAGATTGCCGCCGGTGACCCCGGCCCCCATGGCCAGCACATTGGCGTCGTTGTGGCGGCGGGTCATCTCGGCGGACAGCGGTTCGTGGCACAGGGCGCACCGCACGCCCTTCACCTTGTTGGCCACCATGCTCATGCCGATGCCGGTGGTGCAGAGGACGACGCCGCGCTCACAGGTTCCGTCCGCCACCAGCTGGGCGGCGGCGCGTCCAAAGTCGGGGTAGTCGCAGCTATCCAGGCTGTTGGTGCCGCAGTCGGTCACCTCATGGCCCTGCTCTGTCAGATGTGCTTTCAAGTGCTCCTTCAGTTCGTAAGCGCCGTGGTCGCAGGCAATGGAAATCTTCATGTCATATCCTCCTATCGTTTCACGTAAAACATTCGTTCTATTTTTTACAGATTGTGCAGCACTGGCTTGCGGCGCTCGTAGGTGGTCACGCAGTCAAATCCCGCCGCCTTTAACATTTCCAGGGCCTGGGGGATGCCCTTTGCCACGTCCTCGGCCCGGTGGGCGTCCGCCCCCACGGTGACCAGTTTGCCGCCGCACTCCTTGAACCAGGCCAGCAGGGGGGGCCAGGAGTCCAGATCCTCCCCCCGGCACACGTTCACCTCCATGGCGTGGTCGGTCTTGGCCACCTCGGTGAAAATGGCCCGCACCCGCTCTTCGTAATCGGCGATGGACAGCTCCACCCCGTCCCGGTGGATGTACCGCAGAGGGTAGACGATGTGGGCCAGGCTGTCGTAGCAGTCGGGGCACTCCGTCACCAGCGTCCAGGTGTGGGCCAGGGTGCTCTCCACCGCACGGCGAGCCAGCTCCATATTGTTGTGGAAGTCGGAGAAGTACAGATCCCGGCCCCCCTCCATGCCGATCCAGTTGTGGAGGGAGCCCAGCACAAAGTCCAGTTCCTCCCCGCCCTGGGCCAGCACAGCCCGGGCGGCGTCCGGATCATAGGGCGCGGAGCCCAGCTCAATCCCCAGGCGGAGGATAAGCTTGTCCCCCACCTCCCGCTTCACCGTGCGGTACTGCTCCTTGGCGGCGGGCCAGTTAAAGGGGCCGGCGGGCGTCCCGTCGTAGTTCAGAAGGTCATGGTGGTCGGTGACGCAGAACTCCCGCAGGCCGGCGGCAATGGCGGCCCGGGCGGTGTCGGACAGCTCCGCCTGGCAGTCGTGGGAGAATTTTGTGTGGCTGTGGATGTCGCAGAGATACATTGTTATCACCTCTAAAAGTCCTTAAAACCAAATCGAAGCCCAGCGAAGCGGGTTCGATTTGGAATTGTAGACGCAGCGAAATGAGCGAGCTTTCGGCAAAGCCGGAAGCGAGGGATATGGAGCTTGCGTCTACAAGGGCCAGCTTGGGAACCAGCGGAGAAAGTAAGTGCTATACCACGTGGGCACATAGATGCCGATGAGCTCCGGGTAGAAAATGGCGTACAGCCCCGCGGCGCAGCCGGTGAAGCCGTAGACCGCCAGCCGGTATCCTGTCCGCTTCCGGGCCATCATGTCGTCCATCAGGTAGGCGATGGCGAAGCACAGGAACAGCACCGTGGGGAAGTAATGGTAAGCAAAGAGGATGCGCCCGATGGGCAGCCAGGGGACGAACTGGGACAGCAGCGCGATGAGGATGAACAGCCCCTTGCCGCACTTTCGCCGCACCGTCTGGATGGCCACGCCAAAGAAGGCCGCCAGCCCCGCCCAGGACACCAGGGGGTTGTTGAAGGAGGCGAACAGGCTCTTCATCCCGGGCACGTCCAAATCCCGGTAGTACAGGATGGGCCGGCCATCGAAAATCCACTGATACCAGTAGGACTCGTAGGGGTGGGGGGTGTGAACGCCCTGATGGTAGGTGAGCATGAAGTGCTGGTTTTTCAGCATGATATCCACCGGGTTGCCGCTGCCGCCGGGGATCACCTTGAAAAATCCGTCGATGTGGTCAATGAGGCCGGGGGCCTTGCCCTCCGCCGCCATGGTCTTGGACAACTGCTCCATGTACTCCGGCAGCTTGTCCAGATGCTTGGGCAACTGGGCAAAGGGCCAGGAGAGGGCCTCGCCCGCCAGGGCCAGGAAGCCGCCCTCGTTTCCACGGGCGATGGCGTAGGGGAAATAGGATGCCGTGTAAATACAAAGGGGAATGATAACAAAGAATAACACGGAGAGCAATACCGTGCCAACCACATGAATGGCGAAAGAGGGGACTTGGGGCCGCTCCCAGG
>JAIEFH010000018.1 GCA_029067025.1 Oscillospiraceae bacterium
CCCCCCCTTTCTTTTTTCCCGCCGAAGACTTCATACTCGAGCCTGAGATGTCGCCTGGGCTCGGAGACTGGTATCCGAGACAGGGATGATACTTCATACCGTCCTCCAGCTTGCTCGCTTCTTCATCGGAGAGGCCGGGAAAGCCCTGACAGGTGCCGTTTGCTTTGTAAAAATCATTGACCGCTTTCATGTACTCATGCGACTCTTTCAGCACGTTCAGTTTCTCCGTCAGTTTAGCGATGGCCTCCGGGTCATCAGCGGAAATGGCGGTGTTGTTCTCCGCCGCCTGCGCCCTGCCCTCGTAGTATTCAGCCTTTTCCATAGCGGAAAAGGACTTTTCCATTTTTCCGATGATACGCTCACGGTAGCGCCGGTCTGCGGCTCCGTGGATGGGCTGGCCTACCGGGATCGCGGAGGCCATATCGGTGGACTGCTGAAACAGGGCGTGGCTCTCGGCGCGGGCCTTATCCGCTCTATCACGGAGGCGGTCAATGCGGTCTTGCTTTCTCTGCTCGTATTCGTTCAAAAAATCATCCTTTCTGCTGTCCGGCGTTAAAAGGGGAAATGCGTCCCACCGTGAGACGCATTTCCGAGCATGACACCATATCAGCGATTTTTTCCGCGCTTCTTGGGGCGCTCCTGCTTCTGCGATTTCTGCCGCTCCCTGATGTGCTGCTCCAGCGTCTTGGGCGGCAGATCGTCAACGGCGATAATCACATTTTTGGACGGTACGCCTTTGAACAGGTCGCGGATTTCCCCGGATTTGTCCTTTTTCATCTCGGCCTCCTTTCTCGCGGCATCCTCGGCGGCGAAACGCTGTTCCAACTGCTCCACGTTCCAGTTATCTTTGAAACGGCCTAATGCGCTGTGTCCGAATTGGCCTAACGCCCGTTCGTCCAGCTCACGCAGCTTTTTCCATAGCTCCGGGTGGTAGTGGCGCAGGTTTTTCAACTCGCCTATCCGCTGAAACGGACAGCACCAACAAGAACAGCGGTGGTAAATCTCATAAAGGCCGTTCCAGTCAAAGCCGCGATCATAGCAGATTTTCAGCGCCTGGGCCTCGGTGATGCCCCATTCCACAAGGGGATAAATCTCGTCCTTGATCCGGGCGGGTTCGTCTGCCGCGATGCCGACGTAATGCAGGGCGTTCTTCTCCTTTTTCAGCCGGTTGACTTCCTTGGCGATCAAGTGGGTTTTGAGCTGGCCGGTACACCAGCGCACACGGATTCCCGGCCAGCCGTTCCCATAGGGTGGTACACCCAACTTTGCCCGGTTTTCAAGGGTTGACGGCTTTTCTTTCGGCTGGTCGAACATCAGCCATTCAAAACCTTTGGGGTGCCGCAGGATCGTCAGATGGATGCCGCGCTCCTGATACAGCACTTGGTCGATCTTGTCCCAATGCTGGTACATTTCGGGAAATTCCATGCCCGTGTCCGCTGTGATAACGCAGTCAATGGGCATACCGGCCTCCAGCATGAGCAGGAGCATGGCCGTTGAGTCTTTCCCGCCGGAGCAGGAGACAGCGTGATAATATTTATCACTTATGGGCCGTCACCTGCTTCCGGGCAGAAAAAAAGCGCCCTCTTGGGCGCACGTTTGCGGGGGCGGTTTGGTTGTTGTATGGGCTGGCCCTCACCGGGTCTGCCCGCCATTCCGCTTGAAAATGGCGGCTTTCTGCTGCTCTTTCATCTGCCGCTGGCGGCGTTCCTCCAGCGCGGAGTACACACTTTCCTCGATCTCACGGGGGGTCATGGACACATCGGGGAAGTATTTGCGGAGGCGATCCCCGGTCAAAATCACCTTGGTGACTTCGGGCCGCTCCTGCCCTCCCTTAAAGGGATCATCCTCCTTGGGCGGGGCAGTAG
>JAIEFH010000180.1 GCA_029067025.1 Oscillospiraceae bacterium
GTTACCGTCGATGACCATCTGCTCGGGGACGCAGATGACGTGCTTCATGCCTAAGCGCTTCAGCGCTTCCGGAATGAGCTTGTGGCCGGTGCCGTGGAAGGGGGTGTACACCATTTTGAAGGTGTCGGCCACCGCGTCCACCGCCGCCTGGTCGTTGACCTGGGCCATGACGTTGGCAAGGAACTTCTCGTCGGTCTCCTCGCCCATGATGGTGATGAGGCCGTCGGCCACCGCCTTGTCGTAGTCGGCCACGTTCACGTCGAATACGTCGGACTCCCGCATGATCTTGGCCACCTCGTCGGCGTGGTTGGGCGGGAGCTGGGCGCCGTCGGACCAGTACACCTTATAGCCGTTGTACTCCTTGGGGTTGTGGCTGGCGGTGATGTTGATGCCGGCGATGCAGCCGTACTCCCGGATGGCGAAGGACAGCTCGGGGGTGGGGCGCAGGGACTCAAACAGCCGGACGGGGATGCCCGCCGCGGCCATGATGCAGGCGGCCTCACGGGCAAAGACATCGGAGTTGTTCCGGCAGTCGAAGCAGATGGCGACCCCCTTCTTCACCGCCTCGGGGCCCTCATTGAGAATGACCTTGGCGAAGGCCTGGGTGGCGTGGCGGATGACGTGGATGTTCATGCGGTACAATCCCACGCCCATGGTGCCCCGCAGGCCGGCGGTGCCGAACTCCAGCTGGGAGAAGAAACGGGATTCGATCTCCTTCTCGTCGCCCGCGATAGCGGTCAGTTCCGCCTTTTCCGCCTCGGACAACGCGGGGGAGCCCAGCCACAGCTCATAGGTTTGTTTGTAGTCCATTGGATTTATCCTCCTTATTTAAAATTAAAATGCAAAGTTGCCGTTGATAAACACAGGGATTTCTTTGCCGTCGTGGGTGGTGCCCACGATGGACAGATCCCGGGTGCCCACCATGAAGTCCACATGGGTGTCGGAGCGGTTCAGGCCCGCGGCCTTTTGCTCCTCCTCGCTCATGTCCTCGCCGCCCTTGACGCAGCTGGGGTACGCCTCGCCGAAGGCCAGGTGGCAGGAGGCGTTCTCGTCGAACAGGGTCTCGTAGAACAGAATGCCCGTGCTGCGGATGGGCGAGTCGTAGGGCACCAGCGCCACCTCGCCCAGGTAGTGGGCGCCCTCGTCGGTGTCGATGGACCGGCGGAGAATCTCCCCGCCTTCCCCGGCGTGGACGTCCACAATGCGGCCGTCCTTGAAGTCCATATAGAAATCCTTCACCAGGTTGCCGTCCAGGGCCAGGGGCAGGGCGGCGTATACCCGGCCATCCACCCCGTCCCAGCGGGGGGCGGTGAAAATCTCCTCCGTGGGGATGTTGGCCACAAACTCCACGCCCTCCGGGGTGAAGTCGCTGCCCCCTGCCCAGACATGGTTTTCCGGCAGGCGGATGGTCAGGTCGGTGCCCAAGGAGTTGGCGTAGCGCAGGGAGGCGAACTGGTAGTCGTTGAGCACCTTGGCCCGCCGGGCGGTGGCGGCCACGTGATCCTTCCAGCGCTCCACGGCCCTGCCGTCCCCGGTGATGCGGCACACGGAGAAGATGGCGTCCCACAGCGCGTCCAGAGCGTCCTCCCCCTTTTGGCCGGGGAACGCCTTTTCCGCCCAGGCCAGGGTGGGGTAGGAGCCTACGCACCACTGGAATTTGTTGGCGGTCAGCGCGTCGAAGTAGGCCCGGGTCGGGGGACCGGACGCTTTCCGGCGGGCCTGGATGCGGGCGGGGTCCACGCCCTTCAAAAGCTCCGGGTCGGACCCGGCCAGGGACAGGCACGGGGATTTCCGCTCCAGAAGCCAGTCAAACCGGGCCTTGAGATAACTGGGGTACTCGCTGAATACGGCCTCGTCCGCCCGGAGGAAGTTCTCCCGGGTGACGAAATCATCCACATAGTTGACCAGCACGTTCCGGGCCCCGCAGTCGTAGCAGGCGGACACGCACTTGCGGGTGAGATCGGCGTATTCGATGCTGCTGTCAATGCTGGGGGTCTGCCCCGGCTGGACGTTCATCCCCACCTCCACCAGCAGGTGGGCGTATTCGTTGAGCTTTGCTTCAAAATCTTGGATCATCGGCTTGTCTCCTTTGAATTTGGATGGGCAGTTTGCCGGAAAAATCCGGGACGCTTAGGCGATATATGGAAATTATACCATATCGCGCCGGAAAACACAATTCGATTTGCATTTTTTTCTGCGGGGGTATATAATAACTTATCTTTTGCAAAGTAAAGGGGTAAAGTCTATGTTAACTACCGTGATTCCCCAGGGGTACGCCCCCCTGTTGAACCTGTACGATACCCAAAAGGCCATCGGCCTTTTGAAACGCCTGTTTGAGGACGATCTGGGCGGCTCGCTGAACCTGCGCCGGGTGTCCGCCCCCCTGTTCGTGGAGGCGTCCACCGGCCTGAACGACGATTTGAACGGCGTGGAGCGGGCGGTGTCCTTCGACGTACCCGACGCGGGCCGGGACGCCCAGGTGGTGCACTCCCTGGCCAAGTGGAAGCGTATGGCCCTGCACCGCTATCAGTTTTCCGTGGGCGAGGGACTTTATACCGACATGAACGCCATCCGCCGGGACGAGGAGCTGGACAACCTCCACTCCGTCTACGTGGACCAGTGGGACTGGGAGAAGGTCATCGCCCCCCGTGACCGGAATGTGGACTACTTAAAGGGTGTGGTGAAAACCATCGTCAGCGCCCTGGTCGGCACCCAGCAGACCCTGCGGTCGGTGTACCCTCAGCTCACCACCCTGCCCCTCATCGACCGGGAGGTGTCCTTCGTCACCGCCCAGGAGCTGGAGGATCTGTGGCCCGAGCTGTCCCCCAAGGAGCGGGAGGATCAGTGGGTCAAGGATCACCCCACCACCTTCCTCATGGGCATCGGCGGGGCGCTGAAATCGGGCAAGCCCCATGACGGCCGGGCCCCGGACTACGACGACTGGGCGCTGAACGGGGACATCCTGCTGTGGAATTCCCTGCTGGGCCACGCCTTTGAGATCTCGTCCATGGGCATCCGGGTGTCCCCGGAGTCGCTGGACAGCCAGCTCACCATCTCCGGCCACGACGAGCGCCGGGAGCTGCCCTTCCACCGCGCCCTGCTTGCGGGCGAGCTGCCCCTGACCATCGGCGGCGGCATCGGCCAGAGCCGGGTGTCCATGTACCTGCTGGGCAAGGCCCACATCGGCGAGGTGCAGGCGTCCATCTGGGATCCGCAGACGCTGGAAGCGTGTAAAGAGGCGGGGGTTATCCTGCTGTAAGAGATTAAAAAACAGCGGCGGCAGAGGGAATAAATCCTCTGCCGCTGTTGTCCTTCCTATTATTGCTAAGGCAGTAATCAAAATAAAGGTTCTCCTAATGCAATTCTCGAAAAAATGATTTAGTTTCCTTTTTCAATAATGGAAAGCCATTCTTTGTACGTATCAATCGGATTCAGCGAAATTGCCTGTTTGATATAATGCAGGGCAAGATCAAATGAACCGGGGGGAATAAACGTCATGAACAGGTAATTGGCAATCAGGAAGCTTAAATGTGCAGCTCGTTCTTGGTCTCCCTGGTCTAAATAGTGATGAAGCGATACTAAAAGGACAAAAAAGAGATTAGATTTATCAAAGTTGTTTGCTCTATAATAAAAGTCATCTAAGTCTATCGGCTGCATCAATAATACGTCTGATGCCTGTATAACTGGGTTACTCCAGTTGATTTCAACCTTCACGCTTTACTTGACCACCTTCCAAGTTTACCTTACGTAAGCAGTTGTAAGTGTCTCAACCAGTCCATCAATGGTTTTTCTGAAACGGACTACAACATCGTAGCCATTGTAGTTAAGAGTCCTTTCATATACCCTTTGACTTGCATTAAAAAGGGTCTCTGTTCCATCTTGCAATACTTTAATCAGAATCGGAGCTAGATCACGCCATTGAGGATCTCTTCCATTAAAAAGATTATTCCACCCATGGTTATGGAGCCTATTATTTAGAATATGATTTTGCCTGTTAAGATCAACTCCATTTACTGCATCTTCCGCAGATTTGTCATATGCTCTATCGGCAAACCATTTTGTAATCGCATTATATAGCCATGATCCCACTGCAACAACAGCACCCCCAAGGAGAATCACTCCTCCTGCAGTAACGAGAACCTGGCCGACACCGGGTATCCACCACGTACCTTCAATTACACCGACACCAGCAGCAATTGTACCCGCAACAGCGCCATAAGTTTGAATCGCAGGCATTTCAATAGCGTCATTTAGAAGGGCCAAGAATTCAGCCTGTGAGTAGAATATATCATTAATATAGACACCATCATCAACGACGATAACAATAGAGGAGGGTTCTTCCTCTTCAGATATCGTCGCAGCAAAGGTAGATGTTGTTAAAGAGACAAGCATAACGAGGGATAAAAATGCACTAGTAATTTTTGTGCCAAATTTTTTCATAGTGGCCACCCTTCCTGTTGCCGTTAAGCAAGCTTAGTAGTAATAAAAACTTTTGTCATTTGGAGCCTTAATTCTCACTATTTCGCTATTAGTGCCGATTGTTATTTGCCGCCTGCCGTTTCGATTTATGTCATTCTGAACCCATCGGCCTCCCTCCTTTCTAAATTTCCTCCGCGCCCCATAGGCAGATTTCATCAAAATTTGCTATGCTTTTGTTATATATTATACAAGGTGGGATAACGCTGTCAAGGAAACTTTGGTTTGCATCGCACAAACTTCGGGTTCCATTGACGTAACCTTTGGTTTACACCGATGTAAACTTTAGTTTCACCCCGATGATTTTCCACTTTACGGCCTCTCATTGCAGATGTATGCCCGCCTGTTTGCTGGGCAAAAACACGCTCCCAAAACCGATACTGGCGCGGGCCCCGGATTTGTGGTACAATGGATCAGACCCATACATCATGAGGGGCCAGGGCGAAAAGGCTCCGCTATACGTTGATATGTGGAGCAAAACATGATGATTAAGGAGGACGCTGCCGCTATGAACAAAAGAATCCGAAGCCTTCTATTGATGATGACGCTTGCCCTGTCCCTGCTGGGGTCTGGATTCCCGACGGCCCAGGCGGCAAGTGCCGTCGCCGGCAACGGCCGAGCGTACTACATTATGGTGAACCGAACCATGAACACGGTGACCGTGTATGGGCTGGACGCGAATGGATATTATACGGTTCCCGTCAAAGCCATGGTCTGTTCCGTGGGCCGGAGCGGAAGCGTCACACCGCGAGGTACATTTTCTGTGGGAAGCAAGCGGGCGTGGTGCCACATGGTCGACGGCTCCTACGGCCAATACGCCACCCAGTTCTACGGAAACTATTTGTTCCACTCCGTCTGTTATTCCGCCGCCGACCCCTCTACCCTTCTGACCTATGAATACAATATGCTGGGCAGTCCGGCCTCACTGGGCTGTGTCCGGCTTCAAACCTCCGACGCCAAATGGATCTACGACAATTGTGCCGCCGGAACCAAGGTCACGGTCTATGATGACGCCTCCTCCCCCGGCCCGCTCGGAAAGCCGGACAAGCTGATCCCTGAAATTACGCCGGCCGTGGACAACGGCTGGGATCCCACCGACCCCAGGGAAAACAACCCCTGGCGCGGCGTGCTTGTCTCGGAAGTCTCTCTCAGCACGGCGGAAACCTCTCTTACGGTCGGAGAAAGGCTCCAGCTCACCGCGGCCCTGACGCCGTCAACGGCCACACTTCCGCAAGCCGTGTGGTCGAGCAGCGACCCGTCCGTGGCTTCCGTGGACGCCGCGGGGCAGGTGACCGGCCTGAAGCCCGGCGCCGCTGTTATCACCGTTTCCTGTGGGAGCGTTTCGGATAGCTGCACCGTGAAGGTTGACAAGGCGCCGCTGCCGTTCACCGATGTCATCCCGGGTATGTGGTATTACCCTGACATCCGATACATATATGAGGCCGGCGTGATGAGCGGCACAAGCGGCGCCGCATTTTCCCCGGAAATATCGGTGACCTGCGCCATGGCTGAGCAGGACTTATCCCGGCTGGCCGAGGTGGAGGGCGTCGAGAAGCCCTCCGTCCTCAGCGCGGCGGGGGCTAAGCCAGACCCTGAGCAGCCGCTCACCCGGCAGCAGTTCGCCGTAATGCTTTACCAGTATGAAACGCTATGGTGCGGCCGTCCCGCCGACGGCTTTGCCCCGCTTTCCCAGTTTGCCGATGGAAAAACCGTGGGCGGCGACGCTGTTAAAGCCGTCAGTTGGGCGGTTGGGAACCGTTTGATCCGAGGAACCGCGCAAAATATCCTTGACCCTACGGCGCCTGTCAGCCGTGCCCAAGAGGCGGCGATCCTGCATCGCTACCTCCTGTATCGCCAATCTGTCCTGGGAGGCTGATTAAACTTCCCGTTGCCATCGGCGGAAATTTGTGGTATCATAGCAAAGTAAGCATTGGCAAACCCACTTGATCTGGAGGCGCGCAATGAATATCCACGAATCCGCTGAAAACTACCTGGAGGCCATTCTGGCCCTGGGAGAGAAGGGCCCGGTGCGATCCATCGACGTGGCCCAGCACCTGAATTTTTCCAAGCCCAGCGTCAGCCGGGCCATGAGCCTGCTGCGCGAAGGGGGCTTTGTGGTCATGGACGAGAGCGGCTTTCTCACCCTCACCGACGACGGGCTGGAGATCGCCCAGCGCATTTATGAGCGTCATCTGCTGCTCACCCGCTGGCTCATCCACCTGGGGGTGGACGAAAAGGTGGCCGCCGAGGACGCCTGCCGCATCGAGCATGATCTGAGCATCGAGTCCTTTGACGCCCTGCGGGAACACATCAACAGGGATCTGGGCATTGCGTAAAGACAGACAAAGCCGCCGCTGTTCAGCGGCGGCTTTGTGTTTTTGGCTGTTGTACCGCACCCGCGGGCAGGGCGTCAGACGCTCCGTTCTCCGCACAGGCTTTGCGCGAACAGCGAGCGCACCTCGTCCAAATCGTCCGTCTGGCCCAGCGCCCACATCAGCTTGGTGACGGCCCCCTCGGTGGTCATGTCGTACCCCTGGATGACCCCCTCCGCCAGCGCCTTCTGCCCCGCCTGGTAGAGGGCGAAGTTGCTGCTCTCATACAGGCACTGGCTGCACACCACCACGGCCATACCCGCCTGGGCGGCGTTGTGGAGCTTCTCGATGAGGTTGCGCCGGATGAAGTGGAGCCCGCCCGCGCCGAACGCCTCAATGACCACCCCCCGGTAGTGCATCCGCAGGAGCATATCGAAGATCTCCGGGTCCAGCCCCGGGGTGAGTTTGATGAGGAACACCGCCTGACACAGCTCGTCCCGCAGGACGCAGGGGCCAGGTACGCTGGGGATGGCCTCCTCCCGGATGGTGAGCCCCGCGCCGTTGACCACAGCCACCAGCGGCCAGTTCACACTGTCAAAGGCGGAAAAATCGGTGGTGTGGGTCTTGACCGCCCGGCAGCCCAGCATAACCTTGCGCCCGAAGGCCAAAAACACCCCCGGATGACCTGACGCCGCCATGGCGAAGGCGGTGCGCAGGTTGTCCAGCCCGTCGGTAAGGGGGTGCTCGATGGGCAGCTGCGCCCCGGTGAGTACCACGGGGATACCAATGCCCCGCACCATATAGGACAGCACAGAGGCGGTGTACGCCATGGTGTCGGTGCCGTGGGACACCACGATGCCGTCGAAGTCCTCCCGGGCCTCGTAGACGTTTTGGGCGATGAGCCGCCACTCCTCAGGCTGAATGTTGGATGAATCGAGATGCAGGATGTCCCGGACGGTCAGGTCATAGCTGTCCGCCAGCCCGCCCAGGTAGTGGGACAGGGCCGCGCCGTCCAGGCCGGGGGCCAGCCCCTCCTCGGTGAGCCGGGAGGCGATGGTGCCCCCGGTGGTGAGCAGTAAAACGCGTTTCATGGGACGCCTCCATATCTTTTCTATCGTTATTTTCAGTATACTTTATGGCAGATGGCTTTGCAAGTATATTGTCAGCTTTCGGGGATACTGTTATACTATGAAGAAAAAGAAACAGTTTAGGAGGGTGATCCTGATGAAATATGATCTGCTTGTGGTGGGCGGCGGCCCCGCCGGCCTCACCGCCGCCATCCACGCCCGCGCCCGGGACAAGTCCGTGCTGGTCATCTCCAACGACTCCCTGGCCTCCCCGCTGTGTAAAGCGCCCCAGATGACCAACTACCCCGGCCTGCCCGGCATCACCGGCAGGGAGTTGGTGGAGCGGCTGCTGACCCAGGCCAGGGATCTGGGGGCGGAGTTCAAGCAGGGCCGGGCGCTGTCCGTCATGCCCATGGGCAAATCGGTGATGGTATCCGTGGAGAACGACATGGCGGAGGGCTCCGCGGTCATCTTGGCGCTGGGGGTGTCCCGGGCCGCGCCCCTCAAGGGGGAGGCCGAGCTGCTGGGCCGGGGCGTCAGCTACTGCGCCACCTGCGACGGGATGTTTTACCGCAATAAATCCGTGGTCTGCGCGGGGGACGCCCCTAACTTTCACGAGGAGGTGGAGTTCCTGCGCTCCATTGGCTGCCAGGTGACGGTGAAGCGGCTGGCGGGGCTGGAGATTTTGGGAACGGATCGGGTGTCCGGCGTGCGGGACGCCCAAGGGGAGGAAACCCCCTGCGACGGCGTGTTCCTGCTGCGCTCGTCCATCGCCCCCGCCCATTTGGCCCCAGGGCTGGAGCTGGCGGACGGCTATATCAAGGTGGACGGCCATATGGCCACCAGCCTGCGGGGGGTGTACGCCGCCGGGGACTGCACCGGCCAGCCCCTCCAACTGGCCAAGGCGGTGGGCCAGGGGCAGACCGCCGCCCACTTCGCCCTGGAGGCTCTCGGCTGATTTTTCCGAATTTTCCATGAACTTTGCTTTCCTGTATTGAAATTTTTTCGGAAAGATGGTAACATAGGGGTATCCTAGGGGATTGCCCCCAATACCAAGTAAGGAGTGATCAAAATGGTCAAGGTTATCATGGGCCTGAAGGGCACCGGCAAGACCAAGCAGATGATCGACCTCATCAACACAGCGGTGGATACGGAGCATGGCAACGTGGTGGCCATCGCCCACAATTCCAAGCTGAACTATAAAATCAACTATAAAATCCGTCTGGTGGACACGTCTGACTACAACATCCCCAACTACGACACCCTCCGGGGCTTCCTGTACGGCCTGTACGCCAGCAATTACGATATTACCCATGTGTTCATCGAGAGCCTGAACAAGCTGGTGCCCACCGTGGGCAACGAGGACGTGGAGCCCTTCCTGGCCTGGCTGGACGACTTCTCCCAGAAGAGCGGCATCAAGTACACCATCTCCATCAGTGAGGACGCGGACAAGGCCAGCGACGGCGTGAAGAAGTACTTCTAAAATTGCAGACATATTAAAATCGGGCGGGCTGCGGCCCGCCCGGCTTTTATTTGAGGAGGAGATCATGATGGACGGTACCCAGGCCATCCGCTCACGGCGGAGCATCCGCAAATTTAAACCCGGCGTATCCATCCCCAGGGATGACATAGAGAAAATGCTGGAGGCGGCCATGATGGCGCCCAGCGCCTGCAATACCCGGCCCTGGGAATTCTTCGTGGTGGAAAATCCCAAGACAAAAGCGAAGCTCCATGCCGTTCACCCCTATGCCTCCATGCTGGAGACGGCCTCCCTGGCCATTGTGGTGTGCGCCCTGCCGGGGGCCCAGGAGGGCCGGTGTGCGGGCTTCTGGCCGCTGGACTGCGGCGCGGCGGTGGAAAACCTGCTGCTCCAGGCGGCGGCACTGGGCTACGGCACCTGTTGGTGCGGCTGCTGGCCCCTGGAGGACCGGGCAGCGGCCGTCCGGGACGTGCTGGGGGCGAAGTCCGTCCCCGTAGCCCTCATCTCTGTGGGCGTGCCCGACGAGGATCCCCCGGCCCGGGGCTTTTACCAGGCTGATAAGGTAACTTGGCTCGATTGAGCCGGATCAGGAAGGAAGATCATATTATGAGCGGCAAACGCACCCCAACTTCCCAGCCGGAGCCCGGCGTAGTTCTGCCCCGGGCCATCCATCTGGTACCCATTGACAATATCAACGGCTTCGACGTCCGCCCCGGCCTGTATGAGACCAACGGAGCCACCGCCATCCCTGGCGGCGTCAACTTTACCGTCTATTCCCACAGCGCCACCGGCATTGAGCTGCTGCTGTTCCACCGGGGGGAGTCAGAGCCCTACGCGGTGCTTCCCTTCCCGGAGCATTACCGCATCGGCAACGTGTACTCCATGATCGTGTTCAAGCTCAATATCGAGGAGTTTGAGTACGCCTACCGGGTGGACGGCCCCTACGAGCCGGACAAGGGCCTTATCTTCGACAAGACCCGGTATCTGCTGGATCCCTACGCCAAGGCGGTCACCGGCCAGAGCGGCTGGGGCAAAACGCCCCCCCACGGCCAGCACTACCGGGCCCGGGTGGTGAAGGATGACTTCGACTGGGGCAGCATGGGCCAGCCCCTCATCCCCACCGAGGATCTGGTCATCTATGAGCTCCATGTCCGGGGCTTTACCAAGGACCCCTCCTCCGGGGTGGCCAACCCCGGCACCTTCGCGGGGCTGATGGAAAAGCTGGACTACCTCCAGGAGCTGGGGGTGAACGCCATTGAGCTGATGCCCATCTTCGAATTCGACGAGATGCTGGATTACCGGGAGGTAAACGGGGAGAGGCTGTACAACTACTGGGGCTACAGCACGGTGAGCTTCTTCTCCCCCAACACCAGCTACAGCGCCAGCACCGAGTACAACCGGGAGGGCAACGAGCTGAAGCGGCTCATCCGCAGCTGTAAGGAGCGGGGCATCGAGGTATATCTGGACGTGGTGTTCAACCACACCGCCGAGGGCAATGAGATGGGCCCCTTCTTCTCCTTCAAGGGCTTTGACAACAACATCTATTATCTGCTCACCCCGGAGGGGTACTACTATAATTTCTCCGGCTGCGGCAACACGCTGAACTGCAACCACCCCATCGTCCACCAGATGATCCTGGACTGCCTGCGCTACTGGGTGACCACCTACCGGGTGGACGGTTTCCGGTTCGACCTGGCCTCCATCCTGGGCCGGGACGAGAAGGGCGCGCCCATGGTGTCCCCTCCCCTGCTCCAGGCCATGGCCTTCGACCCCATCCTGGGCGACGTGAAGCTCATCGCCGAGGCGTGGGACGCGGGCGGGCTGTACCAGGTGGGCACCTTCCCCGCCTGGAACCGCTGGGCGGAGTGGAACGGCCGCTACCGGGACGATATGCGCCGCTACCTCAAGGGGGACGAGGGCATGGCCCACGCCGCCGCCCTGCGCCTGTCCGGCTCCAAGGACATCTATGACACCGCCGCGCGGCGCAACGCCTCGGTGAATTTCCTCACCTGCCACGACGGGTTCACCCTCCACGACCTGTATTCCTATAATTATAAGCACAACGAGCGCAACGGCTGGAACAACACCGACGGCGCCAACGACAACAACAGCTGGAACTGCGGTGTGGAGGGGGAGACGGACGACCCCGGGATCAATGCCCTGCGCCGCCGGATGGTGCGCAACGCCTTCGCGCTGCTCATGTGCAGCCGGGGCATCCCCATGTTCCTGGCGGGGGACGAGTTCGGCAACACCCAGTTCGGCAACAACAACGCCTACTGCCAGGACAACATCACCTCCTGGCTGGACTGGTCCCTGCTGGAGAAAAACCAGGATTTGTTCCGATTCTTCCAGCATATGATCCGCTTCCGCAAGGGCCATAAGGTGGTGCGCACGGATATGAGCGGCGGGGCCTGCGGCTTCCCCGATGTGAGCTTCCACGGCGTGGCCCCCTGGAAGGATCAGTTTGACCGCCATGACCGCTATGTGGGCGTCATGTTCGCCGGGGCGGAGCGCAACGTGGGCCCCCAGATCGTGTACGTGGCCTCCAACGCCTACTGGGGCGAGCTGAACGCGGCCCTGCCCCAGCTGCCGGCGTCCATGCGCTGGGAGTGCGTGGTCAATACCTGGGACGAGGAGCAGCATTCCTGGTTGGTGGACGGCAACTGCTTCACCATCGGCCCGCGCAGCGTCATGGTATTTGTGGCAAAATAAATGAAAACTCCCCACTGGTTCATCCAGTGGGGAGTTTTTTGCGTTTAGAACAGGCCGCTGATGACCCCGTTCTCGTCCACGTCGATCTTCTCGGCGGCGGGGACTTTCGGTAATCCGGGCATGGTCATGATGTCCCCGGTCTGCACCACCACGAAGCCCGCCCCGGCGGACACCTTCACCTTGGACACGGTGACGGTGAAGCCCTCCGGACGGCCCAGCTTGGTCTGGTCGTCGGACAGGGAGTACTGGGTCTTGGCCATGCATACGGGCAGACCGCCGAAGCCCATCCCCTCCAGCCGATCCAGCTCCTTGGAGGCGGCGGCGGAATAGCTGACCCCCGCGCCGCCGTAGACCCGCTTGACGATGGTCTCGATCTTGTCCCGCAGGGGCAGGTCAAGCTCATAGGCAAAGCGGAACTCGTGAGGCTGGCCGCACAGCCGCAGCACTTCCTCCGCCAGCTCAATGCCGCCCTCGCCGCCGCGGCCCCACACCTCGGACAGGGCCACGTTGACGCCCAGCTCACGGCACTTGTCCCGGATGAGGGCCAGTTCGGCATCGGTGTCGTTGACAAAGCGGTTGATGGCCACCACGCAGGGCAGGCCGTACACCTGGGTGATGTTCTCCACGTGCTTGAGGAGGTTGGGCAGGCCGCGCTCCAGGACCTCCAGATTTTCCGCGCCCAAGTCGGCCTTGGCCACGCCGCCGTTGTATTTCAGCGCCTTCACCGTGGCTACAATGACCACCGCGTCCGGGTTCATCCCCGCCGCGCGGCACTTGATGTCCAGGAACTTTTCCGCGCCCAGGTCGGCGCCGAAGCCCGCCTCCGTGACCACATAATCCGCCAGCTTGAGGGCGGTGTCGGTGGCAGACACCGAATTGCAGCCGTGGGCGATGTTGGCGAAGGGCCCGCCGTGGACGAGGGCAGGGGTGTTCTCCAGCGTCTGCACCAGGTTGGGCTTGATGGCGTCCTTTAAAAGCGCCGCCATGGCCCCCTGGGCTTTCAGGTCAGCGGCGGTGACGGGCTTGTCGTCGTAGGTATAGCCCACGATGATCCGGGCCAGCCGCTCCTTCAAGTCCTTCAGATCGTCGGCCAGGCACAGCACCGCCATGATCTCAGAGGCCACGGTGATGTCGAAGCCGTCCTCCCGGGGCACGCCCTGCATCCGGCCCCCCAGGCCGTCCACGATGTTCCGGAGCTGCCGGTCGTTCATGTCCACGCACCGCCGCCAGGTGATCTTCTTCACGTCGATGCCCAGGGCGTTGCCCTGCTGGATGTGATTGTCCAGCAGGGCCGCCAGCAGGTTGTTGGCCGCGCCGATGGCGTGGAAGTCACCGGTGAAGTGGAGGTTGATGTCCTCCATGGGCACCACCTGGGCGTATCCGCCCCCGGCAGCCCCGCCCTTGACCCCAAACACCGGGCCCAGGGAGGGCTCCCGCAGGCACAGCAGTACATTTTTGTCCAGCTTACTCAGCGCATCCGCCAGACCCACGCTGGTGGTGGTCTTGCCCTCCCCGGCGGGGGTGGGGTTGATGGCGGTGACCAGGATCAGCTTGCCCTTCCGGGGCTTGGCGCGCAGGGGGCCGATGTCGATCTTGGCTTTCACCCTGCCGTAGTGCTCCAGCAGGGCCTCGTCGATGCCGGCCTTTGCCGCCACCTGGCTGATGGGGAGCATTTGGGCGCTCTGGGCAATCTCAATGTCGGTTTTCACGGCGATTCCTCCTTATTTGGTTTCCATAACAGCAATCATAACTCCTGATACGGAGAGTTATCCACAACTTCAACAGAGTTTTCAACAGCTTGCACAGCCTGTATTTCAACAGGTCAGCGCAAACTTCCATATTTATACAGAACTCAAAACCCTAGTTTTTCACAAGCTAAAGCGCCAATTTAGTTGACATAACGCAAAATATTACCCTCTGGATATGATCCCCACGGGGCAAGCCCCGCAGGGCCCTTTGATTGATCTCGAATCAGCGGAAATGAATTCCGCCGATTTCAAGGTTTTCGCTGCGCGAAAACGCTTGTCCGGCGCACTCGCGCCGCCCCGCCTTGCGGGGCCCCATCAACATCGTCAGCCTTTTGCAATATCCAAGCTGGCTTTGGCGTTAAGCTCCCACCCGGCGGTATGTCCCGCCAGATATTCGTAGTACCCCTGGCTGCCGATCATGGCGGCGTTGTCGCCGCACAGGGCCAGCGGCGGCAGCCACAGCTTGGCGCCGGCTCTTTGGCAGGCGGCCTCCAGATCGGCCCGGATGCGGCTGTTGGCGGCAACGCCCCCCGCCACGGCAATCTTGTGATAGCCCGTCATGCGGTCGGCCTCCATTACCCGGGGAATAAGGGAGTCGGACACGGCGGCGGCAAAGGAGGCCGCCAGGTCGTGGAGGTTCAGCTCTTCGCCCTTCTGCTGGGCGTTGTGAATGGTGTTGAGCACCGCAGTTTTGAGCCCGGAGAAGGACATATCCAGCGGGTGGTCGGCCACGTGGGCCCGGGGGAACACGAACGCCTTGTCGTCGCCCCCCTGGGCCATCTTGTCCATGGGCCCGCCGCCGGGGTAGCCCAGCCCCAGCACCCGGGCGGTCTTGTCAAAACACTCCCCCGCCGCGTCGTCCCTGGTACCGCCCAGCACCTGAAAATGGGTGTAGTCCTGCACATCCACCAGGGCGGTGGTGCCGCCGGACACGCACAGGCACAGGAAGGGGGGCTCCAGGTCGGGGTGGGCGATGTAGTTGGCGGCGATGTGCCCCCGGACGTGGTGGACAGGGATCAGCGGCACCCCCAGCCCAAAGGCCACGGACTTGGCAAAGGACACCCCCACCAGCAGCGCCCCGATAAGGCCGGGGGCGTAGGTCACCGCCACGGCGTCTATGTCAGCCTTGGTGATGCCTACCTGACGCAGCGCCTCATCCGCCAGCCCGGAGATGGCCTCCACGTGCTTGCGGGAGGCAATTTCGGGCACCACGCCGCCATAAATGGCGTGCATATCCGCCGAGGAGGCGATCACCGAGGACAGCACCGTGCGGCCATCCCGCACTACGGCGGCGGCGGTCTCGTCGCAGGAGGATTCAAAGGCCAGAATATTCATCTAAATCACGCCCTTTTCTCTGTTATTTCTTGCCGAGCGTCCGGGGGATCATGGCCACCACTATGCCCAGCCCCGTGGAGCCCAAAAACTTGAGAAAGGCCATGTGGCGCAGACTGGCACCGAAGAAGTCCCCGTCAACGGAATTCATCTCGATACGCAGGGACGGCACCCCAAAGCTCAGCAGGCACCATGTTCCCACGAAAGCAAACAGGAACAGCAGCATAGTCAGCACCCTGTTTGCCCACTCGTTTTTCTTGTTCATGTCCAATCCTCCTCATCAAATTCTTCCATCCATTTCGGAGCGGAGTGGATCTCCTCGCCGGGGCGCAGGGGGAGCTGGATGTACCGCTCCATATGCGCCGGGGAAAAATACCCGGCGTATACACCCCGGTGCATGGCCTCCACCCGGCGGTCATCCGTCTCGGGGCCCTGGTACAGGCAGTTGAACTGTACCCCAAACAGGGCGCACTCATAGTCCAGCACCCGGAAGCCATTGCGCTCATAGAAGGCGATGCGCCGGCGGCGCAGGGCATTTTCCTCCGGGGAGGCGTCCGGGCCGGGGGCCTCCGCCTCGCCGAAGATCTGACCGTAGCGCTCCATAAGCAGGGCCAGGATCTTCGTGCCCAGCCCGCTGTTGCGCAGGCCCCGGAGGACGCCGAAATATTCCAGCAGCGCCCCCTCCCGATGTTCGGAAAGCCACACAATGGCGTAGCCCACCGGCTTGCCGTTTTCCGTCACCAGCAGGGGTTCGTAACAGCCCATATCCATCAGCCGGAGCATGGCCGCCAGCGGCTTCAGCTCCGCGCGGGGAAAATCCACCGTCATCTCATTTTGATAGAGGGCGGTCAGTTCGTCTTTATTCAGCAGCCGTAATTCCATGCTCAAACTCCAAAGTCATCAGGATCGCGTCCTCTTTCGGCGCGTCATAGTAATTCTTCCGCCGCCCCACCGCCGCGAAGCCGTGCTTTTCGTACAGGGCGATGGCGGGGGCGTTGGAGGCGCGCACCTCCAGCATGAGGACGGACAGATGCTCCCGGCCAAAGCCGGTGAGCGCCCCCAGCAGGGCATCCGCCACCCCCCGGCGGCGGGCCTCCGGGGCCACGGCGATGTTGTCCAGATTGCCCTCGTCCAGCACCACGGACAGCACGGCGTAGCCTAGAATTGTGCCGTCCTCCCCCTCCGCCAGCAGGATGGCGGCGCGGGGGTTGTCCAGCGCGTCCCGGAACAGCTCCTCGCTCCAGGGGTCGGCGGGGAAGCAGCGCTTTTCCAGCGCGGCGACCTGGGGCAGATGGGCCGTGGTCATGGGCACAATGTGATAAGTCATCAATTCCCCTCCCGCCGGAAGAGAAGCTGCCGCCAGATGGGCATATCCGAGGTCAGCTCCCGCTGGTAGGCAAACAGCCCGTCCGCGCCCTCCACCACCTCGTCCAAGGTGTGGGCGATGAAATTGCGGTCATATTCCTCGCCGTCGATCTGTCGGAGACTCCATTCGTCCAGCTTGCCGATGCCCTCCCGGATGGAGGCCAGCACCAGCCCGCCGGATCGCACCACCTTCGCCATCTGGGCAAAGGCCAGGGGCAGATCTTTCGTCTCGATGTGTACCAGTCCCGCGGAGAGCAGGATGCCGTCCACCATGCCGATGTGGGAGTAATCGCCCAGCATATCCGCCTGGAAGAAGGGGGTATCCGGGTTGCGCTCCCGGGCGATGTTTAGGCTTTTGCCGCTGAAGTCCAGCCCCAGCGCGCCAAAGCCTCTGGCCCGGATGCGCCCGGTCTCGTATCCCGCGCCGCAGCACAGATCCAGCACCCGCCCGCCGGGGGGCAGCAGGGAGAGAAATTCGTCCAGGCAGGGCAGATACGCCTTGTCGTCATAGCCGTTGGCGGCCCACTCTGCCGCGGTCTTGTCGTAGTATTCCTGTACGCCCCGCATGTTAGCTTGCACCCCTTTACAGCCGCGCCGCCGCCTCCAGCGCCACCCGCAGGTATTTCTCATAGTCGGAGGCGGGCACCGTCCCCAAGGTGCGGGGATCCCAGGCATCCCCGTCCAGGCTGTCCTCGGCGTAGAAGAATTCGTACACCTCCGCACCCCGGAACTGGGCCACCGCCATGGCGGAGGCGCACTCCATGTCCACGGCGACGCAGCCGTCGGCGCGGCGCTTTTCCATGTTGCTCCGGGTCTCCCGGTAGAGGGCGTCGGTGGTCCACACCCGGCCCTTCACATAGGGCAGCTTCAGCTCGTCAAAGACCTCCCCCAGCCGCTCCGCTGTGGGCACATCCACATAGTCGCCCGCGGGCAGATAGTGGTAGCTGACGCCCTCGTCCCGGTAGGCTTGGGTGGGGAGGATAAAGCGTCCGGCGGCAAGGGCGGCATCCAGCACGCCGCAGGCGCCGTAGAGCAGCACCTTTTTCGCGCCCAGGGCCAGCACCTCCTCCAGCAGCCCCGCCGTACCCGCGCCGCCGATGAGGGTCTGGAAGACGCCGATGTCCCTGCCCTTCCAGGAAAGCTTGTAGACCGGGATTTCCCATCCGCCCCGGAGCGTGGCGACGATCTGCGTGTCACAGATGTCCCGCAGGGTCTGGAGGGACTTCTCCTCAAAGGTCATGATGATGGTCTCCGGAAAGCCGTCCACTGGACGGTACATAGCGGAAGGGGGTATGATTTCTTCAGAATTGGGGTCAAAGGTATCGAATAAGCTCATGTCGAGCACTCCTTTCTAATGTGTCTCCGCCCAGGTGCGGCCCGCTTTCGCGTCGGCCACCAGCGGCACGGACAGCGCCGCCACCCCCTCCATCTCCTCCTGAAGCAGGGCCTTGACCTGTTCCGCCTCGCCCTCGGGGCACTCCACGATCAGCTCGTCGTGAACCTGGAGGACTAGGCGGGCCTCCAGCCCCTCCGAGCGCAGACGGCTGTCCACTTTTATCATAGCCAGCTTGATGATGTCGGCGGCGGTGCCCTGGATGGGCATATTCAGCGCCACCCGCTCGCCAAAGGATCGGGTGTTGAAGTTGGAGCTTTTCAGCTCCGGCAGCCAGCGCCGCCGCCCGTACATAGTGGACACAAAGCCGTCCTCCCTGCCCTGCTCCACCACCCGGTTCATATAAGCCCGCACGCCGGAATAGTGTTCAAAATACTTCTCCATATACTCCTTGGCCTGGGGAACGGACACGTGGATGTCCTCGGACAGGGAGTAAGCGGAGATGCCGTACACAATGCCAAAGTTCACGGCCTTCGCCGCCCGGCGCAGCTCGGCGGGCACCTCATCCTGGGGAAGCCCGAACACCTGGGAGGCGGTGACGGTGTGGATGTCCACGCCGGAGTTGAAGCCGTCGATCATGGCGCTGTCCCCGGACATATGGGCCAGCAGGCGCAGCTCAATCTGGGAATAGTCCGCGTCCACCAGAACTTTTCCCACCGGGGCCACGAACATCTTCCGCATCTCCGCCCCCAGGGGGGTGCGGACAGGGATATTCTGCAAATTGGGCTCGGTGGAGCTGAGCCGCCCGGTGGCGGTGACGGTGTTCTGGAAGCTGGTGTGGATGCGCCCGTCGGCGTCAATGACCTTGCCCAGCCCCTCCACATAGGTGGAGTTCAGCTTGGTAAGCTGGCGGTAGTCCAGCACCTTGCCCACAATGGCGTGCTTGGGACGAAGCTTCTCCATCACGTCCACGTTGGTGGAATAGCCCGTCTTGGTTTTCTTGACGGGGGGCAGGCCCAGCTTGTCAAACAGGATGTGCCCCAGCTGTTTTGGGGAGAGGATGTTGAACTTTTCCCCGGCCAGCTCGTAGATCTCCGCCGTCAGGGTGTCAATGCCCGCTTGGAGCTGCTTGCCGAAGTCGGACAGCGCCTGGCCGTCCACCAGCACGCCGATGCGCTCCATCCGGGCCAGCACCGGGCACAGGGGCAGCTCAATATCCGTGAGGACGGACATCAGGCCGAATTCCTCCAGCTTGGGCTTGAACAGTTCATAAAACGCTTCGATCCAAGCGGTGTCCTCATACCAGGCGGTCTGGGCCTTCAGGCCGTCGTCCAGCAGGGAGAAGGCGGTCTCGTCCTTGTAGGCGGCGTTCAGCTCCAGTTCCTTCTTGAAGTAAGACATGGCCAGCTTGCGCAGCTCGTAGCTCCCGGCGGTGGGGTCCAGCAGGTAGGCGGCAAGCTCGGTATCGAAGATGAAACCCTCCGGCTCGATGCCCTCATCCAGCAGGGCGCGGCACAGCTCCTTGACGCCATGGGTGACCTTTTTCACCGTGGGGCCGAACAGCGCCGCCAGCAGGGCGTGGTAGTCCCCCTCGTAGCGGCGGTTGCGGACGTCGTAGAGATACGCCTGCTTTCCGTCGTCCTCGGACAGGGAGACCGCCACCCCCTCCAACCCAGGCAGGGGCAGCACGGCGACGCACTCTGCCGCCTCCCATTTGGGCAGGGCGGCCCGGAAATCGTCCTCGGTGAGCACGTTGATCATGTCAACGTGCACTTCGGCGGGCTCCCCCTCGACGGTGCCGGTTATCGCGGAACCGGGGGTGAGCTTCAGCTTGTCGATGAACTTGTTGAACTCCAGATTCAGGAGCTTTTCATAGAGGACAGGTTCATTGAAGGGCCGGCGGGCCGTATCCAACCGGTCAAAGTCCATGGGCGCGTCGCAGCGGATGGTAGCCAGATCATAACTCATCCGGGCGTCCGCCTCTCCCTCGGCCAGCTTCTTCACCACCCCAGGCTTGGCGGGGACGTAGGGAGCCATGCAGATGTCTGGCATATGGTCGTAGAGGTGGTCGATGGTGTGGTACATCTGGATTAGGGCCATGGCGGTCTTTTCCCCCACGCCCTTCACGCCGGGGTAGTTGTCGGAGGAATCCCCCATCAGCGCCTTCAGGTCGATGAGGTGGATGGGATCGAAGCCGTATTCCTCCCGGAAGCCGTCGGGGGTGACGTTGCGGGTGGTGGTCTGGCCCATGCGGGTTGTGACCAGCTTCACGGTGGTGCGGTCGTCGATGAGCTGCAAGGAGTCCTTGTCCCCGGTGACGATGATGGTGTCCCCCCCCTGGGCGGCGTTCACCCTTGACATGGTGCCCAGCAGGTCGTCCGCCTCCCAGCCTTCCAGCTCATAGCGGCGGATGTTCATGGCGTCCAGCACCTCTTTCAGCACCGGCATCTGGACGGCCAGCTCCTCCGGCATCCCCTTGCGCTGGGCCTTATAGCCCTCGTAAGCCTGGTGGCGGAAGGTAGGCGCCCGCATATCAAAGGCCACCGCCAGCCCCTCGGGCTGTTCCTCGTCCAGCAGCTTGAACAGAATGTTGAGGAAACCGAAAATGGCGTTGGTGGGCAGGCCCTCCCGGGTAGTCAGGTTCTGGCTGATGCCGTAAAAGGCCCGGTTGACAATGGAATTGCCGTCGATGACCATGAGCTTCATAGGGAACACCTCTCAAGTTGAATAATATAGTATACCACTTTGGATGAAAACGCGCAAGGGAGCGCCCCCGGAAAAAGAAAAAGCCAACACCCCTCAGGATGTTGGCAAGTCCCGCCGCAGGTTCGGGGTGCTGCCGCCCCGAAAAACGCGATTTCATTCAGCATTGTCATAGTAACAGACTTTTGGGCAAAAGTCAAGGGGCGGATCATCCTTGTATTTTTCCGCAAAATGTCGTATGATATAATCAGTCTAGAAGAACGTACGCGGGAAGCTGGCAAACCCGCTGTCTCAGCGGGAAAATGATACATAAAGGAGGCCATCCCATGGAAGAGAAGAAAATGCTGACAGTCACCGTGGACGGCGTGAAGTATGCCTATCCCCACGGGGCGCCCTACCGCGCCATCGCGGCGGATTTTCAAAGCCGTTTCCCCTATGACATCCTGCTGGTCAACCGGGACGGAAAGCTGTGTGAGCTCCACAAAGTGCTGGATCGGGACTGCTCGCTGAAAATGGTCACCGCCCAGGATGTGCCCGGCATCCAGACCTATGAGCGCAGCGCGCTTTTCCTGCTGCTGAAGGCCTTCTACGACGTGGCGGGCCGGGAAAGCGTGGATCGTATCTCCGTGGGCTACTCCCTCAGCCGCGCCCTCTTTCTCCGCGCCAAGGGCAGCTTCACCCTGGATCAGGCCCTGCTGGACCGGGTGGAGGAGCGGATGCGGGAGCTGTCCGCCCAGGCGCTTCCCATCGAAAAGAAGTCCATCAACACCGATGACGCCATAGAGCTGTTCCGCCGGGAGGGTCTGTTCCACAAGGCTCAGCTGCTCAGCTTCCGGGTCAACTCCCATGTCAACGTCTATTCCCTGGACGGCTTTGTGGACTATTTCTATGGCTACATGGTGCCGGACACCAGCTACATCAAGTGCTTCGGCCTGGAGCTGTTCGAGGACGGCTTTATCCTGCGCCTGCCCACTCTGAAGAATCCCAGCCAGCTGGGGGAGTTCCGCCCCTCCATGAAGGTCTTCCGGGCGCTGTCTGAATCCACCCGGCGCTGTGAGGCGCTGGGCGCCTCCAGCGTGGCCGATTTGAACACCACCATCGCCCAGGGCGGCGCCACGCCGCTGATCCTGGCCTACGAAGCCATGATGGAGAAACGGATCGGCGACATCGCCGCCGAGATCGCCAGCCGGAAGGACGTCCGCTTCGTCATGATCGCGGGGCCCTCCTCCTCCGGCAAGACCACCTTCTCCCACCGGCTGTCCACCCAGCTTCGCGCCTGCGGCCTGCACCCCCACGCCATCGCCACCGACAACTATTTTGTGAACCGGGACAAAACACCTAAGGACGAAAACGGCAATTACGACTTTGAGGGCCTGGGGGCCATGGACGTGGAGCAGTTCAACACGGACATGGTGCGGCTGCTAAACGGCGAGACGGTGGAGATGCCCTCCTACAACTTCAAAAAGGGCGCCCGGGAGTATAACGGCAATTTCCTCACCTTAAAGGAGGGCGACGTGCTGGTGATCGAGGGCATCCACTGCCTCAACGACCAGTTTACCTACGAGCTGCCCCGCGAGAGCAAATACCGCATCTACATCAGCTGCCTCACCACGCTGAACGTCGACGACCACAACCGCATCCCCACCACCGACGCCCGCCTGCTGCGGCGCATCGAGCGGGACGCCCGGACCCGGGGCTACAGCGCCCAGGCCACCATCAAGATGTGGCCCTCTGTCCGGCGGGGGGAGGAGAACAACATCTTCCCCTTCCAGGACAGCGCGGACGTGATTTTCAACTCGGCCCTGATTTACGAGACGGCCCTGCTGAAGCCCTATGTACAGCCCCTGCTCTTCGGCGTTCCCCGGGACAGCGAGGAGTACATTGAGGCCAAGCGGCTGCTGAAGTTTTTGAACTATTTCCTGCCCATCCCCGCGGACGACATCCCCAAGACCTCCCTCATGCGGGAGTTCATCGGCGGGGGCTGCTACCACGTCTGACTTGAAAAAAGACCGCCCTTCGATCCAATGGATCGAAGGGCGGTCTTTCGTTAGCCTTCCTCTGTCAGCGTGATTCCGGAATAGCGCAGGTGTACCCCGGCGGTCTCACCGGGCATCCCGCTGTAGATCAAAAGCTGCAGCCGGTCGCCGCCCTCCTTGGGGGTGAAAAAGCTCCAGGAATAGCCGTGTTCCTCCCCGTACTCCAGGTCAATGACCCCATAGTCGATGGCGCTGCCGGTGGACACGTTGTACAGCAGGGTCCCCACGCTGGCCGGGCCGCCCTCAAGCAGTTCCGCCCCATCAAACCGCAGCGTATACCGCTTCCCATATTCCAGCTCATCCGCCACCACCGCGAAATTGTACTGGTTTTCGCTGGCGGGCAGCTCTATCACGTCCTCCTCCGCCACGACCCGCGGCTCACCCCGCGCACTCTCCCACGCAGCGGTGGCCGCGCAGCCAAAGTCAGTATAGCCCACCGCCGCGCCCACCATATCGGCGCTGACCATCACCATCACGAGATCCGGCTGGCACATGGTGATATATTCCGACACATTGCACGAGGTCATGTAACGCGGATCCAGCACATGAACCTCCTGGAACATCGTGGAGAAATAGGCCTGCATGGGCAGGGTGAAGCTGTCCTTAATCATCACGACCTTCAGCTTGTTGGGCGCGCCGGCGTTCCGGTGCTGGACCACGGGGTAGTCGCCGCCGATATAGACGCAGTACGGACTGAGCTTGAACAGATCCCGCCGTTCAATATGCTCCATGCGCAGAACCGCGTCTGAGAAATCACCATGATAGAACCCATAGTGGATCATGGGCACCGCACAGGACATCTTCGTCTCAAATTTTGGCGTGTAGTAGGTGATGTCGTCCACGCCGCCGAAAAAGGCACCCACCCGCTTCCCCTGGGAGCCGAGGAACCAGTCCCGGTAGGTGTGGGCCTCCCACAAGTCGGGGTCGGTATAGGTCATGTCAATGGTCTGCTCCGGCACCAGCCGGGCCAGCTGCTCCACGATCATCGGAAACGCCTTCAGGGCGGCGGCACACGTCCAATGATGGTCGGTGGCAAAGAAATTCTCGGTCACCGCCTCCGGCGTGGCGCTGAGCGCGGGGCGCAGGTCGCAGGTGGGCACGCCGCCCTGCTCCAGCCGCCGCAGCAGCTCATCGGCGTTGCCATTCGCCGGGTAGTCCATGCCGTCTGGCATCAGCTCGTCCGACCCGTCCACCTTACAGGGCGCCTGCACATACAGGAGCGGGATGTCCCTGTCCGCCAAAAATTCGTTGAACTCAATGAGGTTGTCAGCGGTGGGGCCGATGTCCTTCTGGTAGGACGGGAATGTCAGCATTCCGTTGTCCAGCCGGATGACGCCATTGCACAGCCGCTGCCCCAGCGCCCGGGAAAACAGCCCGTTCAGATTGACGAACGCCGTCTTTTCCCTGGTACTGCCGGTATACGCGGCCTGCACATCCTGGACAAACTGGGGAAAATCGCTCTCCCCCTTCGCCAGCGCCTTCGCCGGGGCAAAAAACGCCCGGATATTCAACACCATGACGGCGGTAAGAAACCCCAGCACGGCGACGGTGAGAACACCGGCGGCCGTCGGCCTTCCACGCTTCTTGTTCTCCATGCCCGGCTCACGCCCCTTTCCGGCTGTTCTTCTTAAAAGTTGAAATAGATAAACGGGTTATGGGCGTTCATCTCCAAATAGGAGACCCCCACCAGGAACAGAAAGAACTGCACGGTGCAAGCGATTCCATTGCATACCGACGCGGCGGCGGCACCCCGGGCGGACAGCCGTTCCCGCAGGATCCTCCAGATCGGGGTGGAGCAGATGAGGCCCGCCGCCAGGACGGTGAAGCACTCCCTGAACTGGCTGCGGAACGTGTCGTCCACCAGCGCGTTGCCCGCCGCCCCGAACATGGAGCGCAGATAGATCAGCGCCGAGGAAAGATCCGCCGCGCGGAACAGCACCCAGCCGAACATGACCACCAGCAGAGTGAATACCTGGTACAGTCCGGCGGCGCCGCCGGGCTTCGCCAGGCGCTGGGGC
>JAIEFH010000181.1 GCA_029067025.1 Oscillospiraceae bacterium
ACGTTGTCCTCATAAAGTTTCTCGAACAGCACATCGAGTTCCTTGTCCCGCGCCAACAGCCCGTCAAGCTCCCGCTGCTTCCTCGCCCGGTCATTCTCCGTCACCTTCGCGGACTGGCCCATCATGGCTTTGATGAAATCGTCCTCATACTCATTGGCGAAGCAGGCCAGACGGTTGACCTCATACAGCACCACCTGTTCCAGAAACTCCACCCGGATATAATGGGTCTTGGTGCATTTGCGCAAGCCGGAATTGTGGTTCTGGCAGCTAAAGAACTTAATATTGTGGTTGCCCTGGTTAAAGTGGAAATTGAGGTTGCCGCCGCACTCCGGGCATTTCAGAACACCGGAAAATACGCTGGGCTCCTGGGTGACGGTGGGCTTTTTGCGGCGGGTGCCCTTCTTCATGCTCTGTACCTTCTCCCAGGTGGGCCGGTCAATGATGGCCTCATGGACATTGAGGAAGATTGCCCGGTTTTCATCCGGGTTCTCAATGCGCTTCTTCACCTTGTAGGACTTGGAGTAGGATTTGAAGTTGATTACATCGCCGCAATACTCCTGTGTGGTGAGGATTTTCTTGACGGTAGTATGGCCCCATTTGGTGGGCTCCACGGTGCTCTTGGAGCCGCCCCGGTTGGTCCCCCTGCTCCGCCAGTAGTAGGTAGGGTTGCAAATCCCATCCCTCTCCAGCGCGGCGGCGGTTTCCGCCAGCCCGTAGCCGTCCAAAGCCATCTGATAGATCCGCCTCACCACGGCGGCGGCCTCCGGGTCGATTACCCAAAAGCGGGGATCATCCGGGTTCTTGATGTAACCGTAAGGCGGCGGGGACAGCGGCACACCAGAATTTCCTTTTAATTTGTTCACGATTTTTCGCTTTTTGGAAATATCCCGGGCGTAATATTCGTTCATGATATTTTTGAAGGGGGTAAACTCATTTTCGCCCTCGTCGCTGTCCACTCCGTCCGAAACGGCCACCAGCCGCACGTCATGGGCCGGGAAAAATTCTTCCGTCAGACGGCCCACCTCAATATAGTTCCGGCCCAGGCGGGAAAGGTCTTTCACGAATACCGCCGAGATATATCCGTTTTCAATGGCCTGGACCATCTTCTGGAAACCGGGCCGCTTCATGGTGGTGCCGGTGATTCCATCGTCCACAAAAAACAGGGTGTCCGCATAGCCTTTTTCCTTTGCCGCTTTCTGGAGAATTTTTTTCTGGTTGCTGATGCTATTGGATTCGGTGTCCAGATTATCGTCACGGCTGAGGCGGCAGTATAACGCGGCGGTTCCCGTTGCGTGATTTTTGTTTGACAGTTTCAAAATATCCTCCTTTCTCACCGCCAAACAAGAGGTTTTATCCATATATATTATACTACCGCCCCTGTTCAGCGTCAAATTTCCAGGTGGATGGATGAAAAGCTCACGCTGGGCCTAACTCGGCCAGCATGAGCTTCAGTAAAATATCACGCATGGGTTCCCCGCTTTCCTTATAGACCGGGGTAACAACAAAATCGATGTTCCCCACATGGTAAGTGTATTCCTCTTTTGGCGTCTGGTCGGTCATGACGCCCTCCTTTCCTTAATCGCGTCTCATGGTGAGATTTGAATATGGGGACAGCCGCACCATTGGGGTGCGGTTTTTTCATGGG
Source organism: Oscillospiraceae bacterium (assembly GCA_029067025.1). Classification (GTDB taxonomy): domain Bacteria; phylum Bacillota; class Clostridia; order Oscillospirales; family Oscillospiraceae; genus Enterenecus. The sequence goes on from JAIEFH010000181.1 coordinate 1,646, forward strand.
CATAAATCAGACGGCTGGCGGCACAGCTCCACGGGAATTTCACCCCTGCGTGGTTCTCACGCGGCCCTACCCATTGCCTGCGACGCTTTGAACGCTCGGACTGTGGCTATAGGGGAGTATCGTTAGCGTATGTGCCGTTGATTATAGCTGCCAGCTTTCGGTGTAAGCGGTTCTCGCTCTCCCATAGGGTATGGGATCATGGCGCGCCCACCGACGCGGCACATACAGAATGTATCTGTTGCCCTATGCTGCACCGCCGTTATCTTGCGGGCTTTCTTTTTCAAGGTGCCACAGCCACACAGCGGAGCGGAACGCGGAAAGGGTAAGTTCGTTCCACCCGCTGCGGGCCGTGCGTCAACTCATGGTGACGATTGAGTGAATGAGCTTGATTTCCAGACGGCGCTTCATGTACTCGTCCAGGCCCTCGTAGGAATGGCCGTACTCGTCATGGAATTTCCGGGTACTGAGCTTATTTATGTATCCCTCATAGTACCGCAAAATACAGTCCATGGCCTCGGCATCCCCGGCCTGGGCCGCATGGATCACCGAAAGGGGCGGCAGCTCTTTGCCTTTGTGCTTGGACCTGCTCATATCTTCCCTCCTCCCGGCATTAACGCCATCAGTTTTGTCCGCAGGACTTCTATCGTCCTCGTCCGGCGCTTTTGGACGGCACTTCTGCTCAGTCCCATGATCGAGCCAATTTCCTTGTCAGTCAAATCCAATACGCAGCGCAGGATCAAAATGCCTTGGTCGGGCGCGGACAGACTGGCAAAGGCTTCGGCCACCAGCTCATTTTCGATTGGCAGATCACATCCATAGGAACTGAACACGTAACTGTCGCTGGGATAGCGGTCTGTCGTACTGAGCTTGTCCATTTCTGCCTGGGGTAAGGCGCTGAACACCGTTTCATTGTCCCGGCGATATTTCAGCTCCCGCAAGTAGTCAACGGCCTCATGTTTCAGCACCAATTTGCAGTAGCAATCAAACTGGCCCTGTTCGCCACATTCGCGGGGGGTCGGTTCCATCTTCTCACCCCCTTCCGTTGGGGGGATGGGTGGTTCTTTCCCTTTCCGCCAGTAGAGCGAACAGGATGGCCCGTTATGCCACCAAAATGCTCATTTTCTGAAAAATATTTTTGGTGGTCGCTATGAGTAGGACGATATAGGTTCCTTCCCAGTTGATAAGTGAACTGTAATTCATCTGTTGAATTAGAACGCTCCTGCGCAGAACATCGAAATACATATCCGAGTTACAAAAGTCAGAGAGTGCTTTTCGGCACAACAGATAACCCTCCCAAGTCATAATATGAATTTCAATGTATGAAAGAGCAGAACTGTGATGGATTTAACCGAAACGTGACGTATTGTAGAATGTCATTGAGGTGAATTATCATGCGAGACTTTTCCCGTCCCCTCGGAGATGCCGTCAAACGAGCCAGGGGAGAACAGGACTTGACACAAGCCCAGGTAGCCGGAATGATCGACAAAGATACCAGAACTGTGATGAACATTGAGAACTACAAGGGAAACCCCAAAATGGAAGTTCTGTACCCGCTGATCCGTTCGCTCCAAATTGACCCCAGGGAAATCTTCAACCCGGAAATGGGCCGGGAAAGCCCTTCCATCCGGCGCCTGCGCTTTCTTGTCGCTGATTGTGGCGAACAAGAGGCCGCCACCCTGATCCCCGTGGTGGAGGCCGTGTTGTCAGCACTGCGCAGCGGTTGGATGGCAAGCACCCAAAAGGAGCATAATAAAGCAAAAGAGCCTGCGTCCCTTGTTTAAGGGATGCAGGCTCTGCGCTTTAAGCGTCTGGCTCACTTGCTCAAGACCATTCTGAATTTTACGATGTTCACCAGTAGTTCTTTTTTGCACTTCGGACAGTACAGGGGGAATTTCACGAGAACGGTGTCCTCAAGCACCTTTGTTTTTGTCCTTCCCCCGCAAACCGGGCAATTAACCCACTGAGATTCATTTTGATTGTCACACACGTTCTGTTCCTCCCAATAGCAATATGGCTCTGCGTTGAACGTCCGGCTCCTGCTGATTGTGGTGAAAACTTATGACTCGCCAAAAGCATAGATCTATATTTAGGTGTCCGTAAGTAACACTTCTCTTTTTTGGGGATATATTGATAGCTGGAGCGAAAAAGATCGTTGGTCTAAATGCTCCAAACTGTTTGCAGAAAAACCATCCCACCATATTCCAAAAGGCAAAAGGTAAGTCTGCTGTTCGCCCTCTTGGAGCTGATCCAGCATAGTGGCCCCGTTGTTAAGCACCGTATATAGTTCCCCTGTGTCCACCATGTTACTCCATGCCCCGGATGTGGCGGTTATATGCGAAATCTTCAAATCTGCTTGCGCTGAGCCAGTCAAATCAAGACTGTTCCGCTCGATTGTAACAGCGCAGACAAGCATTGCCTCCGGTAGCCTTTTGTCTCCCACGGAAAGCCCATTTTTCTCGTAGAGTGCAATGGTGTCCTCCATATATACATGATTGACCGTGATTGCATATGGCCCATATTGCAGCGGCTCATTTATCCCCACCTGGATCAGCTCTGCCTGTGGATAGGCCCGATTGACGCGAAGGAAACAGACCACCCATACCGCAACTACAAAGATAGCTGTCATTAGAGGAAATAGCCAAAACAGTTTTTTTCGGTTCACATCACTCACCCACCCGCCGTATGTTTTCAGACGATGCAACTATGCCGTTTTTCATTGTCACCACAATGTCTGACAAGCTATATAGCTCGTTGGCGTCATGACAAGCCAGGAATATCATACTTCCGGCGTCGCGCTGGGCCTGGATCACATGGCTGACCTGCTCCACTCCGCCCTGGTCCAGTGCGTTAAAAGGCTCGTCAAGCAGGAGTAGTTGAGGTTGCTCCAGGATGGCGGCGGCAATGCCCAGGCGCTGCTTCATGCCCAACGAATATTTTCGATATGTCCTGCGGTCATTGGGGTTCAGCCCGACCGCATTCAACGCCTCGTCAATGCGGTTCTGTGATACCGTCCCCCGAATGGAGCTGAGAAGTTCCAAATTCCTCCGCCCGGTGTACTCGTTCAAAAAGGATGGATTCTCAATGAGTGCGCCCACGCTGGGCGGGAAAGAAATATCTTTCCCCAAAACCTGCCCATCTACGGCAACTGTTCCCTGGGTGGCGTAAATTAACCCGCACAACGCTCGAATCAGCATGGTTTTTCCGCTGCCATTGATCCCTTGGAGACCCACCACAAGGCCCTTGTCCCCGCTGTCAAAATGGAGGTTCACATCGTCCAATACGATTCGCCCATGGAGTTTTTTTGTGAAGTGTTCAATATCAATTTTCATACGGCAGTCACCGCCCCTTGTCATGAGATAGGATGTTACTTTTTTGAAACAGCAGCGCACCCATGGCGAATACGCCCAGGAAAGAAACGATCAGGTAAACCAATGCTATGGCAGGTATAAAACCATTAGCTTCAACGGTGTTGCTCCGCAGGAGCATGGAATAGCGCGGCCAAAGTACTGGATGATCCCAAAACGCCGCACACACCATCAGTACCGCATTTGTCAATTCGCCCGTCAGAGGTGAGGCCAGCGCCGAGCAAATGGCTTGGATTTCTGAAAGAACGCATAGTGTAAAAAATACTGTACCGATTAAATCGGCCCGCACTGTTCCTATTTGACATACGCCATAGCGGATGATTCCGATTACCACCATACACAACAGGCCCAGCAGCACATATACTGCACACCAAAGAACAACCAAAAATGTAAACCTGCACCACCATTTCAGACGGCTCTTGGCTTGGAGCAATCGACCGACCCCCATACCTCTCATCATGCGGCTGGGAAACAGAGCACAGCTATGAATACAGAAAAATATCAGCACAAACCAGGTGATCGGCAGCATAAATGGAGCGCCGGAGCCATTGACAAACGGCTCGTTTCCCGCAAAAGCAAACATGATATAGTCCGACAGTGCCGGAATGATCTGCACATCCACCGCAGGCCCCAGGGACGCTTGATACTGCATTGCGGCGGCGATAAAGAGTAGCCCCCCGATTCCCAGCCCCCAGCGGGCATCCTGCCAGGACAGATCAATATCCTGGCCCATCATTGCCCAGCAGCTTCTTGTGGATTTCTTCACAACACATCCACCTTTCGATAGGCCATGCGGCCCAGGAGATACAAGGTAGCAATGAGTGCTGCCCATCCGGCCAGCAGTACTGCCACGCCAAAGGGTTTCGTCCAACACCCATAACTTAGGCTGGCCCAATCCCATACCGAGTGCCGGAGCGGGCTGTTGAAAGCCAAATTGAACAGCAGTACGGCAATAAAAGCGGCAAACGCTTGAAAGCGGCACTCTAACACACTGTACAGCAGAAGGTAGGCCATGACCTGTAAACACGCCACAGCCCAATATCCGATAAAGACCAACACTGGCGGGACAGTAACCTGTAGGGGGCTTCCCGTCATAAGAGCAAATATGCTCCGTACTCCGCTCCAATTTATCGTTGGCAGCGGATTTTTACTGCCCAAGCTCGGAAGAATGGAGCAGACTGTGATTATTATACCCCCAATCAGAGCCTCCGCCAAAGCGTCGCGGCACAGTATCAGCCAATAGGCCCCGCGTGAGGGATAAAGGTACATATTCCGCTTTGCATATATGCCTGTGTGAGATATTCCATGATAGAACATCATTAACGGCACGATCAGGAGCGGGATCAGGGAAATCCGTTGAGAAAACCAGGCATAATCTACAGTGCTTAACGCAACGCCAAGACGTGAATAGTAGCTGGCCCAATTCAGAGCGTTGGCCCAGCTTGCGGCCCCAACGCATACAAGCATGACACCGACAATCAAGCGGGGCCGCATAAGGGATAACCCTGTGCTTCGTTTACATTTCATCGGTTGATCTCCATGGGGTGAAATAGAATACAACGAGAAGGATCAGCAGACAAGCGAGAATGGCGCATGGGGTTCCGGGGGATATATTCGCTATCGGTTGGAAGGGCAGCAGAAAGGCCATGGGCGTTATACTGGATGTTTCTGACCATATACCAATAAAGTAGACGATCAAGTAAATCAAAAAGGGAGCCAATATGACTTGGAACCGCTGATTCAGCCATCGGCTGAATGTGAGCGCCTGCGTTGTCCATGCGGCGATAAAAATACCGTCAAACATGGTATAGCCAAGGATGTAAAGCGTAGGATGCTGATAAAACCATGCCCCGAACATACTTCTGTCAGAAATGGAGTATAGACCGTTGGCCGGTTCCGGGCATATGCAGGGCAGCGCGGCGCTGGTGAGCAGGAAATCCACCGTCAGAGGGATCACTGTCACCAAAAACGCCGATACGAAAACTGCGATTACCTTTGCTATTTTGTACTGCCAAATTTCACAGCACAGCCGGATGTGATTCAAATATCCGCTGTTTCGGTCATACCAATAATTTTCTGCGGCTGGAAGTGCTGCCAGAAGGGGTAGCACCATAAACAAGAGCACAGGCCAGACGGTGGACAAGTCCATACCTATCCAGTGCTGATAGGCGGAGTGAGGGGTAGAGAACGGATCGCCTTTCCATTCGCCCAGCCATTTCACCAACGGCAGCACATCTGTAAAAAAATGGAGAACTGAGATGGCAAGCCCCACCACAATGGATATACGAAAGCGAGTTCCGCCCAGTGCGCGGGAAAGTTCAAAATGTAAAACCCTACCCATAATCCAGCCTCATTTCAGTGCGCAAAATGTGCCCGTCATTGTAAAAACCATTGGATTTTCGGTGGGGGTGGGTTCGACATACAAACCAGGATAATTGATTCCCAGATAGATGTCTCCTACTTCAATTCGCTGATCTGCATAAAAGACTAATGTCAGCTTTCTTTTCCATACCGCTCTGCTCTGGCCCCGTCATCATAGTCCGGGGACAGATATTTTTCCTCGAACTCGGAGGGGGTATAGTACCCGGCCCCGGTGTCCATCACCAGATCACCCGGCTTCAAGTCGCGGGGGCCGTCCGCCAGGACAGGGATGGGCACGGGGGTGAGCACAGCGCCCATAAACTGGCCGTCCCGCCCCTGGAGTTCATACAGAGACATACCCGGATAAATGTCATCCTCCGGGATCTGATTTTTGCTGAACAAGGCGGGAACGCCGAAAATTTCAATTTCCCTCATGCGCTCCGGGGTGGTGTTGGGATTTTCCATGTAGTTGCCTCACTTTCGTTTTGCTTTTTTGGGTTTGCGCTGGCGGCCCTTCTGCGGGACCTGGGATAACTCCTGCTCCTGGCTCCGCTGGAGCGGCGGCTGGATAGCGTCAATGATGTTCCCGGCCGTAGAATGAATGACGTCCAGGGACGCTTTTAGCTCGTCCAATTCCCTGCCCCGGCTCCACCCGGCCACATAGCCAAAGGAATAATCTGATGTGTCGATGCCGAAGTGCTGGCACACCACATAGGTCACGCTCTCGGCCTCCACTTCCTTCTCGCGCCGCTGCTTGGGCTGGTCTGCCAAAAAATCCGGGGCGTGGAGTATGCCATGGGCAATTTCATGAATCATGGTTTTAAGGGTCTGCACCTGGCTCATGCCCGGTTTTATCACGATCCGGCCCTCCATGTGGCTGGCATAGCCCTTTGCCGTTCCTGGGACTGGCCCAAACATAATGGGCAGCGGGGACAGGGCAGACAGGTGGGCGGATATGTCCTCAAAGTTCTCAACCTCCCCGGAAAGCTCGGAAACGGCAATATTAGGCAGTTCCTTCCCCTCGGTCTGGCCCACGTCAAAGACATAGACGGGAACAAAGTGTGTCGCAACGGCAAAGCCCGGTTCCATCAAGGGCTTTCCGTCCGGGCCGTATAGTGTTTGGCCTGTTGACGGGTCCTTTTTCTCTACCATGGCGGCCCGCTTGCGCTGGCTCGGGGCAAAAATCAGGATTCCATGCTCACCCCGCTTCACCTGACGCTCGAACTCCTTTTTCCACACGTTGTACCCCGCAACGCAGGTGGCGGTGGGGCATTGAAGCACGATCAGCAGCGCGTTTTTGTAGCTGTATCGGTGGAACTTGGACATGGCGGCCAGATATTCGGCATACCGCCCGCTGGCGTAGAGCTCCTTGATCCCGTTTTCCAGCCGGTCCGTCAGTTCGGCCAGCCGTTCGTCTGATACGGGCGGCATGGATCAGCGGCCCGGCGTCTTGGGCGGGTGCTTGGGCTGATCCGGCTGGGTGTGGGGACGGGGCTCCACTTTCATTGTGACAGGCTCATTGCCGTGGACAGCCAGCAGGATTTCCGCTTGGTGGAACTTTTTCTTGAAATGCTCCATCTGCTCCGGGGTAAGAGAACAAAAGCTGTCCTCGGTCAACCCGCAGACAAAGAACGGGCCGAAGATGCCGCCATAACCGCCCTCAATGCTGCGGTTGAATGGCATACCTTCCAGGATGCTCTCATCATTGCTGACGATGGCAATGGGTTCCTCGTAGGGATAGCTGAAAGTGATCAGGCCGCCCACAGCGGCCTGCATTTCCTTCAAGCCGTTGATTTTCTTCTCATAGGGCTCCATCCCCGGCTCGACCATTAAAACATTCAAATTGTCAGCTCCTTTTTTGAAAATTGGCACAAAAAAGCGCCCTTATGGGCGCTTATGACCGGGGCTGTCCCGGCCCTTCATGAAACGGGGCACAGTGATTTTCTGCTGGATGGGATATTGAAACACCTTGTACTGCTCCGGGATGTGCTGGCCGTCATAGACCTTTTGGAAAGGCTCCGGCCCGGCCAGCATATACCCCTGGGCGGTAAAGGTGCCGCCCTCGTTGATGGCGGTGGCCTCGCCATAGGCTTCAAAATCAAAATAATCCCGCGCCTGTTCCGGCAATTCCATGGTCAGAAGTTCATCCACCAACCATAGGCCATATTCTTCCGCGTTCTGGACAGGGTAGAGTTCGTAGCGATCCAGATTATAGGTGAGGTTGATCAAATCCTCCGCACTGCTGGCATATTCCCCATGTTCTACAGCGGCGGTGAATTTCAAAAGTTCTTCCGGGTCAAGGCTGTTTATCCGGCTGGCGAGGTAGTTCAGTTCGTCCAGGTGGGCAAATTCGCCCAGCGCCCGCGCCACGCCTTTGACACCGATGGAATATTCCAGGATGATGATTTCCTGGTATCTCAGACCATCCACGCCAATTTCACGCAGGGCAGCCTGCACCTGCTCTTTGGTGGTGGGAAAAGAAAGCGTGGTATCGACCAGCACCCCGGCGCTGTATTTGCCCAGGTTGGCGATATTGGCGGTGAACTCTGCCATTTAACGCTTCGGCCCCCGCTTGGGGAAGATCGTCAGCTTTTCCTTTTCCTTCTGCTGGCGCTGGCGGCGTTCTTCCAGGGCGTCGTAGATGCTTTCCTCGATTTCGCGGGGCGTCATCATCACGTCCGGGAAATATTTCCGCAGCCGGTCCCCGGCCAAAACCACCTTCGTGTGCTCGGGCCGCTCCTGCTTCCCCTCAAAGGGGTCCTTACTCTCCTGG
>JAIEFH010000182.1 GCA_029067025.1 Oscillospiraceae bacterium
ACCCGGGTGGGCGGGTTCACCGCCACCTCCCGGCCCAGGTCGTCGGTGAAGGAAATGGTTTCCGGGGCGGCAGGGACGGTCTCCTCAAGGCTAGGGGAGGCGGTTTCCTCAGGGATTTCCCCAGGGCCTGTTTTCTGTCCCCGGCAGCCGGTGAGCAGGATCAGCAAAGCCGCAAAAATAAAAGTGAATCGGTTTCGTTTCATCATTGTTCTCCAACCTTGAAAAAGGACGTCCCGGCTTTCACCGGGACGTCCTTTCCAGTGACAGGAAATTATCATCAGGCCTGGGGCCCGGCGGTGTGGTGCTGCTCGATGGGCTTGACGTTGAAGTTGGAGCGGTACTCGGTCTCGTGCCAGAACATATCCTCGGCCACCAAGCACTCGGGATTCAGCTCCACGCCCTCCAAAATCAGCTCCTTGAACTTCTTGTACCCGGCGCGGTCGATGAGGTGCCCGCCGTGGAGGTACTCGGGCTTGTAGTCCATGACCCAGGCGGAGAACTTCTGCCAGTTCTTCAGCACGCCGATGATCACGTCCTCGCTGGCCCAGTTCAGGAACATTTTGCCCGTGCGGGGGGTCTGCCGGCCGGTACGGCCGCCCAGGATCACCCGGTACAGGGGCTTCTCGCTCCGAGTCCACGCGCTGGTGGGGCAAGCCCTGACGCACTCGCCGCAGCCCACGCAGCAGCAGGGGTCCTTGTCGACCTTGGCGATGCCCTCGTTGAGGGACAGCACCCGGGTGGCGCCGTGCTCGCAGGCCCGGACGCAGGCTCCGCAGCCGATGCAGCGCTCGGCGTGGTAGGTCATCTTGGACACGCCGATAATGCCGAAGTCGCACATATGGGCCTTGTTGCAGTCGTTGGGACAGCCGGAGATGTTGATCTTGATGTGGTAGTGGCTGGGGAAGATGATGCCTTCCAGCTTCCGGGCCAGCTCAAAGGTGTTGATGTTGCCGCAGATACAGTGGTAGTTGCCAATGCAGGCGGTGATGTTCCGGGCGCCGATGGTGGGATAGCCGGACTTGGGATCCCAGGGCTGGGGCTCGTGGGCCACGGTGTCCATGTCCACGTCGCACAGCTCGGCGTCCACCTCTTTGATGTACTGCTCCAGGTACTCGTTGACGGCGGGGATGTTCTCGTACTTAATGCCGGCGATGTCAAAGGTCTGACGGGTGCCGAAATGGAAGTTCCCGTCGCCCCAGGTCTTGGCGATGTGCTTGACATTTTCCAGGTACTTGGCGTCTACCATGCCGCCGGGAACACGCATCTGGAGCATGAACTCGCCGGGAACCTTGGACTGGCGGAAGCAGTTCAGACGTGTCTTTTTGACGTTGATGTCATGATTCATCGTTCATTGCTCCTTTCTCAGTCCACCAGGTCGCGGGCCACGGTGTAGGGGAACACAGGCCCGTCCAGGCAGACATAGGTCTCGTCGATACGGCAGTGGCCGCACTTGCCAACGGCGCAGGACATCTTCCGCTCGAAGCTCATCCAGATCTTCTCCGCGTCCACGCCGTTCTTCAGCAGCTCCAGGCCGGTGAACTTCATCATGGGGGGCGGGCCCACCACGACCACGGCGTAGCTGCCCTCGAAGGAATCCCAGGGGATCTCCTTGACGAAAGCGGTCACCATGCCGGTGCGCCAGCCTTCCTTGGTGTCGTTGTCCAGGGCGTAGATGGTGGAGAATTTCTCCTTCCAGGTCTCCAGCTCCTTGTGGAACACGATGCCCTCCTCGTTCTTGAAGCCGGAAATCAGGTGAACGCTCTTCACCATGTCGGGCTGGGAGGCAAAGCAGTTCAGCATGGAGCGGACGGGGGCCAGGCCGGTGCCGCCGGTGATGACCACCACGTGCTTGCCCTGGAACTGGTCCACGGGCCAGCCCTTGCCGTAGGGGCCCCGGAGGAACAGGGTGTCTCCGGCGGTCTTTTCAAAGATGACGTTGGTCACCTTGCCCACGTTACGGATGGTAAACTCCAGCCAACCGTCTCCCTGGGCGGAGACGGAGATGGGGCACTCGCCGATCTTGGGGATGGAGAGCTGCATGAACTGGCCGTGGCTGACCTTGGCGTCGGTCTCCACCCGGAAGGTCCACTCGTGGGCGCTCTCTTTATGTACGTCTAAAATCGTGCAGGGCTTAGGCTGAACAGGATTCATCATATTCACGCGCCTCCTTACTGCTGGGCCTGGCCGGCCTTGATCTCGTCTACGGCGGCACTGACCTTGTTGAGTGTGGCGGAAATGGAGATCAGCTCCGGGCAGCGGTGGGTGCAGCGGCCGCAACCGACGCACATATGGCTGTCCTCAAAGCGGGCCTTGTAGTCGTGGAACTTGTGGAGCACCTTGTAGCGCATCCGGTCCCCGGCGGTGGAGCGGAACTCCCGCTGGCCGGCCATCTGGTCGAACCCGGCGATCTGGCAGGAGGAGGTGACCCGGCGGCGCTCGCCCACCTCGGGATTGTCGCCATAGATGATGTCCCGGGTGGTGAAGCAGGTGCAGGTGGAGCAGGCCACGGTGCAGGAGCCGCAGGAGATGCAGCGGGAATTGTACTCCTTCCACATGGGATGGTTCTTCAGGGCCTTGCGCACTTCCTTGTCCTCCAGGTCGGGCAGGGTCACCTTCAGCTCGTTCTCCTCCACAAAAGCGGGGGTGTAGTCGGCCTCGGGCTGGCCCTCGAAATAGGGGGCGAAGGCGTCGTCGGTGACCTGGATCTGCGCCCCGTCCTCGGAGAACTTCACGGCCAGGGAGTAGTCGTCGGTCTTGTTGGTACCCATGGAAACGCAGAAGCAGGTGTCGTCCCCGCCGGGACACTCCATCAGGGCGAACTTGACCATCTCGCGCATCCGCTCATAGTACAGGTCGGTGTAACCGCCGTTGCCGGCGTAGATCTTGGCCTGGACGTGCTGGGCGTTGATGTCGCAGGGACGGGCCAGAACCAGGATGGGCTTCTTGGGGCCCTTGCTCTCCCGGTACTCATCCTCGGTGAAGTAGAAAATGGCCTGCTGGATAGGGGTCAGGACCTCCTTGGCGGGGTAATCGGACTTGACATCCCAGACGATGTCCTCCCAGCGCTCCACCTCGTCATAGCGGATGACGTCTGTGGCGGAGTAGCGCCCCTGGTTGCGGAACCGCTTCGGCGCGTAAACCGTGTAATCCTTGCGCAGGGCGGCAAGGACCTGGTTGGCCTGGGCGGTATTCAGGGTGTATCCCATGTTCGAACCTCCTTGTTTCTCTTAATTTGTTTTTTCTTCACAAAAAACAGCTAAGCTACCACCTTGATTTTGCCACATTATTCTGATAAAATCAAGTCATCATTTATAATAAAGCGATAAGCTTTGATTATTGGAGCGTGGCGGATATGCAGGATCACCGGATGGAGACGTTTCTGACCTTGTGTGAGACCATGAATTACCGGCAGGCGGCCGAGCGGCTGCACATCACCCAGCCCGCCGTCACCCAGCACATCCAGTATCTGGAGGCCTACTATGGCTGCAAGCTGTTCTCCTACGACGGGAGAAAGCTGGCGAAAACGGAGCAGGCGGAGCTTTTGGAGCGGGGCGTCCACGCCATGAACTACCAGGAGACGCGTCTCCGGGAGGATCTGCGCCTCCGGCGGGCGCCCAGCCTCTCCATTGGGGCCACCAAAACCATTGGGGAATTTGTCATTGCCGAGCACGTTTCCCGCTACCTGGAGCAGCCCGGAAACCGCCTGTCGGTAGATGTGGACAACACCGCCCGGATCCTGGAGCGGCTCAACCGGGGCAAGCTGGATTTCGCCATTGTTGAGGGCTATTACAGCCGGTCGGAATATGAGGACATTCTCTATCAGAAAGAGCCCTTTGTGGGGCTGTGCGCCAAAGATCATCCCCTGGCGGGGCGGACTGTCCCCCTGGAAGAACTGTGGGGGGAAGATCTGCTGCTGCGGGAGAAGGGCTCGGGCACCCGGGAGATTTTAGAAAATTTCCTCAACGAACGCAACCATACCGTCACCGACTTCGCGCGGGTCACGAGTATTGGGAATCTGGGCCTCCTGGAGCAGCTTTTGGCAAGAAGAAAAGGGATCACCTTTGCCTACGCGGTGGCGGCGGCAGGAAGCGACCAACTGGCCCCGTTCTTTGTGGAGGGCTTGGAACTTCAGCGGGAGTTCAACTATGTATTCCTCCGGGACACCGGGGCCAAGGCCCTGGTGGAGCTCTTTGACAGCTATCGGCCCCAGGGACAGCGGACAAAAAACAACCGGGCGCGTCAGTAGACGCGCCCGGTTGTTTTTTACGCAGTGGCTTCCGTCCTCCGGCCCCCCGTTATTTCGCGCTGTTGGAGGCGATGAGGGCGGCGTCCCACACCCCGGAGAAGGGGGGCGAGTAACACAGGTCCATGAAGCCCATCTCGTCCACCGTCAGCCCGGAATAGATGGCCATGGCGTAGTAGTTGGCCCGGGGCACCACGATGCCCTGGCCCCAGGTGGAGGCCCCCAGGATGACCCGGGTCTTGGCGTCGTAGATGACCTTGATGTTCAGCTTCTCCTTGCCGTAGTAGGAGGCGTAGCTGTTGCCGGTGATAGTGTGGGCCTTGTAGTCCAGCCCGTTGGCCTTGGCGTCCCGCTCGGACAGGCCCACCTTGGCGGCGTCCAGGCCGAACAGGCGCAGGGCAGAGCTGCCGATGAGCTTAAAGGGGTTGGGCGTGGCCCCGCCCAGGATGTCGCCGATGATGCGGCCCTGCTTATTGGCGTTGGTGCCCAGGGGGGCGTAGCTGTACTGGCCGGTGATGGCGGACTTCATGATGCTGCAGTCGCCGGCGGCGTACACGTCGGGGATGCTGGTCTCCATGCGCTCGTTGACGTAGATCGCGCCGTTGCGGGCCTTTTCCACATTGGGGATGAAGGCGGTGGCGGGGGCGATGCCGGCGCTGTTGATGACCATGTCTGCGGGGATCTCGCGCTCCTGCTCCCCCTGCTTCAGCACCGCCTTGACGATCTTCCCGTCCTCGGCGATGAGGCGGCTCACCGCGGTGTCCGTCAGGACGGTGACGCCGTTGCGCTCCAGCTCCTCCCGGAGGGCCTGGCTGGCCTCCGGCTCAAAGGCGGCCAGGATCTGGGGGGCCAGCTCCACCACCGTGACCTCCTTGCCGTAGTGGCGGCAGGCCTCGGACACCTCCAGGCCGATGAAGCCCGCGCCCACGATGACCACGTGCTTGACGGAGTCGTCCAGCAGGGCCTGCTTGACCCGGGTGCCGTCGGCCACGTCCCGCACCTCGAAGAGGTTGTCGTAGGGCTGGTCGAAGGGGGGGAAGTGCCGCACGGACGCGCCGCTGCCGATGACCAGCTTGTCATAGGTGTCGGTGAACTCCTCGCCGGTGTGGAGGTTCTTCACCGTCACGGTCTTGCTGTCCGTGTCCACGGCGGTGACCTCATGGTAGGTCTTGATGGGGATGCCGTTTTTCGCGAACTCTTCCGCCGTGCGGGCGATCAGCTCCTGGCCCTGCTTGATGTGGTCGGAGATGTAGAACGGGATGCCGCAGGCGCCGTAGGACACGTCGCCTCCCTTTTCGTACACCATGATCTCCGCCTGGTCGCCCAGACGGCGCTTCAGCTTGGAAGCGGCCGACATACCGGCCGCCACGCCGCCAATGATGATGACTTTCATTCCTTTACCCTTCTTTCCACAATGATAGCGTTTGTCATGCAGCCGGTCACATTGATGAGCGTGCGGAACACGTCCGCGATGGGGTCAATGGCGATCATGGCCCCCAGGCCGGGCAGGGCCTCGGAGGCGCCGATGCCCATGAGCAGGCCGAACTCCGACATGGTGGCGGTGCCGGGAAGCTCCGTGATGCCGTAGGAGACGATGACCACCAGGATAAGATGGGCGGCGATAAGCCCGGGGGTCATGGGGATGCCGAAGAGCCCCAGGGCAAACAGGACGGACAGCGTGGGGAACAGGGCCGCGCAGCCCTGAGCGCCGGATGCGATGGCGTAGGCGGACACCGGGTCGGTGACCTCACGGCGCAGCCCCAGCCCTTCCGCCAGCACCTGCTGGGCGTCGGGCAGACAGCCGGAGCCGGAGCGGGTCTTGAGGGCCTTGACCATCACCGGCCTGCCCTTGCCCCAGAAGGCGGCGGGGCTAACCCCGGACAGGGCGCACAGCAGCGTTTGCAGAACCAGCATGGCCGCCATGCCCAGGATGAGTACCAGCAGCATTTTGGCGATCATCAGCAGGATCACCGGCCCGCAGGAGGACACCAGCCAGGCCATGATGGCCCCTGCCCCCATGGGCTTATAGGCGATGACGGTCTTACACACGCTGACGCCCACAGAGAAGGCCCCGTCCAGAATGCCGATGAGGGACTTTACCGAGTCCGACTTGGCCTGCATCCGCCGGGCGGCGATGCCCACGTAGATGCCGAACACGAAGATGCCCGCCACATTGGCCAGCACCAGATCCCGGCCCAGGCCGGAGGGGATCAGGGAGGACAGGTGGCTGACAAGCTCATTCCCATCGGCGGTGAACGCCGGAGCGCCCTGGTCGGGGATGACCCCGACCTTGAAAATCAGCCCCAGGCCCAGGGCCACGCCGGCGCTGAGCACCAGCATCAAGGTGTTGACCCACTTCTTCCACCGGGTCAGCTTGGAGACCGTCTTTTCGGCCGGGGTTTTGACCACCAGCCGGATGGAGGCCAGAAAGACCATGGGGAGGATCAGGCAGGACAGCAGGGCCACATAGCCCTTGGCCACCAGGGAGAACCAGGGGATCAGGTCGCTGGCGTAGGGCTCTGGGGCCGACGACGGCTGGAAGAGGGACAGCCCGGAGGAAACGCCCCCGGACAGGGCCCAGACCAGCAGGCCCAGCAGGGTGCCCGCGCCGCTCCCAATCAGGACGCGCGTGGCAAAGCTGAATTTCTTCTTGGGCAGGTGGCCCAGAATGTAAAGCAAGACAAAGAACAGAACCACGCCCACCAGGCTGGCCCAGTGGGAAAGGCTCAAAAACTGCAGGGGATCCCAATTCAACACGTTCAACGTATACCGCTCCTTTCCGCCAACCCTCAGCACATATCGGTCATGATGCGGATGATCTCCTTGTCAGTCTCCCGCATCCCGTCCCGGCTGAGGCGGCCCACATTGAGAATGGTGTTCTCCACGCCCTTGGAGATGATCCCGTCGCCGCCCGAGAACTGCTGGCCGTTGACGTACATTTGATAGCCCAGAATGCCGCAGTCCACGGCGGCGGCGATCTTACCGGCGCAGGAGGGCTTTGCCCCGTCGCAGATGATGCCCGAGACGATGGCCAGGGAGTTGACCAGCGTGTGGGCGATGCAGTTATAGTCGCCCCCCAGCAGGAAGGCGATGCCGCAGCCCGCGCCGCAGCCCGCGCTCACTGCGCCGCAGTAGGCGGACAGGCGGCCGATGCCGGTTTTCTGGTGGATCGTGATGAGGTTGGACAGCAGCAGGGCCCGGTGGAGCTCATCCCGGCTGGCACCCAGCTCCTTGGCGTATTCGATGACGGGCAGGGAGGCGGTCATGCCCTGGTTGCCGCTGCCCGAGTTGATGATAACGGGCATCTCACAGCCGCTCATACGGGCGTCGGAGCCCGCGGCGGCGGCGGCCCGGGCGCGGGTGCGCACGTCGTTTCCAAAGCTCTCCAGAAGCACGCTGCCGACATTGGCGCCCCAGTTGTTTTTCAAGCCCTCAGCGGAGATGGCGCTGTTGTAGGTGATCTGCCGCTCGATGATCTCCCGGGTGTCGTCCAGGTCGGCGGTCTGGGCAAACTCCACGATGTCCTTTACGTTGAGCAGGCTCCGGTCTGCCATGTCGGCGGCCTTTTCCGCCTTGACGCCGATCTGGTAGAGAACCTCCCCGTCCTTCTCAATGAGGACGATGTTGGTGTGGTAGTTGGCGATGCGCACCCGGGACCAGGAGTCCCCCTTGTACAGGGTGACCACCATGTCCAGGATCTCGTCGGTCTCCAGGGGGCTGATCTGGATCTCGGTGTGGTCCATGTACTCCTTGATCTGGGGTTTCTGATCTTCCGTGACACCGGCGATGACCTCCAGCACCCGGCCGGCGTCTCCTACGGTCACGCCTGCGGCCACGGCGGCGGCGATACCCTTGAGCCCGCCGGTATTGGGGACGATGACGCTTTTTACGTTTTTGACGATGTTCCCGCTGACCGCGACCTCACACCGGTCGGGGAGCGCGCCCAGCACCTCCTTCGCTTTGGCGGCGCAGTAGGCCAGGGCGATGGGCTCGGTGCAGCCCATGGCGGGGACCAATTCTTCCTTCAGGATCTGGACATAGGTCTGATAGCGCACATCTGATCGTTCCATCTCAATACCCTCCTGTCTCAAGTTGGGGGCAGCAGACCGGGAGACCCTGATCGGCCGCCCCGCCGATTGGTAATTTTGCATGATTTACTGTGGAATTTTGTGCCTTTATACTATCACAATGTTGAAACAAAAGCAAATAAAATCAACCGCATTTAGATAATGGATTATAATCATTATATAAGGAACACTTATAGAATAGGCTGACCTGAGTACCGATCCAAACAATTGAAAAGCCCCTCCCCCGCTGTGCGGGGGAGGGGCTCCTTTTTGCGTTTTTACTCGATTCCGCTCAGGTCGAAGCTGTCCAGCCAGGCGCTGGCGGCCTCGCACACGCCCCGCAGGCACTTCTCCTCGAAGGGGCTGTCCAGGCCGGCGTTCTTCAGCAGGTCGGTGAAGGTGCGGCTGCCGCCCTGGCGGGCGTAGGCCATATACTTCTCCCAGGCCGCCTTGCTGTCCCTCTGGAGCAGGGCCCAGAACTGGAGGGAGACCGTCTGGGCAAGGCAGTAGTCGATATAATAGAAGGGGGACTCATAGATGTGGTGCTGGCGCTGCCAGCCCTCGCCCTCGGCGTAGAAGGGGATGTCCCCGTCCAGCTTCATCCAGGGCATATACACCCCCAGCAGCTTCTTCCAGACGGCGTGGCGCTGGGCGGGGGTCATGTCCGGGTTGGCGTACACCTCATGCTGGAAGTGGTCCACCATGGTGCCGTAGGGGATGAAGGTGAGGGCGCTGGACAGATGGCTGTACAGGAACTTCCGGGTATCTTTGCCGAAGAAGCCCTCCGCCCAGGGCCAGGCCATGAACTCCATGGACATGGAGTGAACCTCGCAGGCCTCCATACCGGGCCAGACATACTCCATGGGTACCCGATCGCGGTTGAGCCAGGCGGCGAAGGCGTGACCCGCCTCGTGGGTGACCACCTCCACGTCGTGCTGGGTGCCGTTGAAGTTGGCGAAGATGAAGGGCACCTCGTAGTCCGGGATGGAGGTGCAGTAGCCGCCGCCGGCCTTGCCCTCGGTGGACAGCACGTCCAGCAGCTCGCCGTCCAGCATGGTGTTGAAAAACTCGCTGGTCTCAGGGGACAGCTCGTCGTAGAACTTCTTGCCCTGGGCCAGGATGTCGTCGGGGGTGCCCTGGGGGCGGGGGTTGCCGGAGCGGAACTCCAGGGCGTTGTCCGCGAAGCTCATGGGGTACTGCTTGCCCAACCGCTTGGCCTGCTCCCGGTAGACCCGGTCGGCCACGGGCACCAGGTACTTCACCACGGCGGCGCGGAACTTCTCCACGTCCTCCTTGGTGTAGCAGTTGCGGCCCATGCGGTAGTAGCCCAGGGTGGTATAGCCCTCGTAGCCCAGCTTTTTGCCCATCTCGTCCCGCAGGTGGGTAAGCTGGTCGTAAATGCCGTCCAGCTTCTCCTGGTTGTCCTTGTACCACTGGCCCTCCGCCTTCCAGGCGGCGAGGCGGCGCTCGTCATCGGGATCCGACTTAAAGGGGGTGAGCTGGGACAGGGTGTAGGTCTTGCCCTCGAAGGGGATCTGGGCGGAGGCCAGCAGCTTTTCGTACTCTGTGGTCAGCTCGTTCTCCTGCTGGAGCTGGGGAATGATCTCCGGGGAGAAGGTTTTCAGCTCGATCTCCGCATTGATGAACATCAAATCGCCGTACTCGTTTTCGAAATCCTTGCGGAAGGGGGAGGCCAGCATGGCGGCCGTCCACGCCTGAGCGTACTCCTGGAGCTGGGGCCCGGCGGTGTTCCAGAACTTCACCTCGTTGTCGTAGAACTCGTCCCGGGTGTCGATGGTGTGGCGGATATGGGCCAGGCTGCGCTGGGTCATCAGGTGCTTCTGCTCCTGCTCCTGCTGGAGAAAAACGGCCTTGGCCTCCTCATAGCTGGCCGCGTCCTTCAGGCGCTGGATCAGGCCGGACAGCTTCTGCTTCCGCCCCTCCAGATCGGGGCGCTCATAGGGCATCTCGGAAAATTTCATGACAGTTCCTCCTTGGCAGAATTAGAACATATGTTTCACGTGAAACAATTTAGCGGATGGCCTTTCCATTCAGCACAGCCTGAACCAGCTTGTCGCCCTCGCTTCTATAGTCCAGGGTGAGCAGGAAGGGCGGGGCGTCCTCCGCCAGCAGCTTGAGGAAGATCTCGTCCCCCTCCCAGATGGGCAGCTCCAGCACCTTCTCGCGGGGCACCCAGGCCAGCTCACCCTCGCTGCAGTCCGGGTTCAGCTCCCCCGTCCAGCCGGTGGCGGTGAACAGGTACATGAACTGATCCGCCTTGCTGTCGCTGCACAGGAAGGTGACCACGCCCCGGAATTGGAAGTCGGTCAAAGTAAGGCCGGTTTCCTCCCAGACCTCCCGGCGCAGGCACTCGTCGGGGCTCTCCCCCTCCTCGAAGCCGCCGCCCACGCCGATCCACTTGCCCTTGTTGATGTCCTCCCGCTTCTTCACCCGGTGGAGCATCAAATACTCCCCCTGGGCGTTTTCCAGGTAGCACAGGGTGGTGTTGTACATACTCATCGTATCCCTTCATTGACACCACGCCTCGCCTGTTCGCGACGCGCGGCTTCCTTCCGACTCGGGCTGGTCTCTGGGGCCGCTGGCCCCATCGCTCGCCCTCGCTCCAGTCCATCCGCGCGGCTCACGACGGCTCGGACGCTAGAACGGCAGATTCAGCCCGCCGGTGAGCTTGGACATCTGGCTGGAAGCGTCGTCGGACGCCTTGCGCAGCGCCTCGTTGACGGCGGCCACGATCAGGTCCTGGAGCATCTCCACATCGTCCGGATCCACCGCCTCGGGGTCGATCGTGACGCTCACCAGCTCCTTTTTGCCGGACACGGTGGCGGACACCACGCCGCCCCCCGCCCCGGCCTCATAGGTCTTGGCCTCCAGCTCCTCCTGGGCCTTGAGCATATCCTGCTGCATCTTCTGGGCCTGACGGATCATGTTGTTCATGTTGCCGCCGCCCATGCCGCCCATGCCGCGGCTGTTGAATCCCTTTGCCATGTTGTTTCCTCCTATGTCACATCTTTATTCGACAATAATGTTATCGCCCGCCTGGGCCAGGAACGCGTCCAGCGCGTCCATTGCAGGGGCGGCGTCCGGGGCATCCTCCGGCGGGGCCTTGCCCATCTTTACCTCCACCTGGCGCGCCACACCGGTGAGCCTCTGGCAAAGCTCAGCCATGGGCCGGGTGATGGCGGGGCGATCCAACATATCCCGCAAAAAGTCATTGGCAGCCCACAGGGTGAGCCGGCTCCCGTCAAAGCGCCCCTCCGCCATGGCGGGGTTGCTGAGGAAGCTGTAATCGCTCACCGCCAGCACACCCTTCAACTGTTCCCGGAAGGCGGTCCAGCCCGGCCAGCCGCCAGCAGGCGCCTGGGCGGCAGGGATTTCCTCCGCTTTGGGCTGGGG
>JAIEFH010000183.1 GCA_029067025.1 Oscillospiraceae bacterium
GTTTATTACTCCGAGGGGATTGCCTGCCGGGCCAGGTCCGGCCCCGAATTCCTCCGCGGGCTCCCCCTCGATCAAGATCTGCACCTGATCCACAGTGTCCAGACTGCGCAGCGTCTCCACAATGGATTCCATGGCCAGCGCCCGTTCCCCCTCCGGGATGTCCAGCAGATGGGCGGACAGGTCGGCGGTGCAGACGCCTTCGTCCACCCAGGCGGAGCGCACCGTCAGTTGGCTGGGCAGCAGGGGGGCCAGCCCCTTGTCCTCCGGCCCGGCGATGAGGGCGGTGAGCACTGCCTTGGCGGGCACCTTGTCCTCTGTCAGCCGGAACTTCCGCAGCTCATAGCCCAGGGAGTCCCCGCCTTCCCGGCGGAAATAGAGGGCGGCGGTGACCTCCACCGGCACCTCCTCCGCGCCGGAGAACAGCACGTCCTCGGGGTAAAGCGCCTGCCGGTCCCGGTAGGACTGCCCCCCGCCATTGGCGGTGATGCGCACCCCGTCCACCCCCGGAAGCTGCGTCAGGGTGAGGGTAATGCAGTAGTCCGCCAGTGTCAGATCAATGCCCACCAGCTCCGCGTAGGCGGCGGACAGCTCCACATTGACTACCCGGTTGTCCAGCGACCAACTCAGCACCCGCGTCCCGGCGGGGATGGCGGGAGCCAGCCCGGACGACTCCGGCGGCCCCGCCAGCAGGGCGGCCAGCAGGCCGGGGATGGACGGGCTCTCTCCCTGGTATGGACAACTGTCCAGGGCGGCGGACAGCCGCTCCTGATCCGGGTCGGTGGGGAACCACAGCTTCAGGCCCTGGTCCTCCTCCTGGCCGGCGCGGTTGCAGGCGGAGGCCAGCGCCAGCACCAGGGCGGCCAGCAGCAGCCAGACAGCGGTTTTTTTCATATGCTATCCCCCTCTCGCAGGGCGGGAAACTCCGCCTCGAACCGTGTGCCCCGGCCGGCCGGGTTGGGCCCCGCGGTAATGTCCCCGCCGTGGACCCGGGCGGTGTCCCGGGCGATGGACAGTCCCAGGCCGGTGCCGCCCGCCGCCCGTGACCGGGCCTTGTCCACCCGGTAGAAGCGGTCGAAGACTTTGGGCAGGTCGTCGGTGGGGATGCCCATGCCGGTGTCGGACACGATGAGCGCCACGCGATCCCCCTGGCGGCGCACCACGATGTCCACCCTCCCGCCGGGGAGGTTGTATTTGATGGCGTTCTCCACCAGATTGAAGGCCACCTGGTACAGGTCGTCCTCCGTGGCCATGAGGGCGCAGGCGGGCTCCAGGCTGCACCGCAGTTCCACCTCCGCGGTCTGGGCCACAGGGGAGAGGAGGTGGACCACCTTTTCCGCCACCTGTCCCAGCTCTACCGGCTCGGGGGCGCGCTCTGCCCCGGCGTCCAGCCGGGTCAGGGCCAACAGATGCTCGCTGATGCGGGTGAGGCGCTCCGCCTCCTCGCCGATGTCGGCCACGAAATCCCGCACCGTGGCCATGTCCACCGACTGGTTTTGCAAAATGGAGTCGGTGAGCAGCCGGATGGAGGCCAGGGGGGTTTTCAGCTCGTGGGAGGCGTCGGACACGAACCGCCGCCGGGCCTCCTCGGTGGTCTGGAGGCGGTCGGTGAGTTGGTTGAACTCGTCCGCCAATTGAGCCATCTCGTCCCGGCCCTGGGACTCCACTCGGTGGCTGTACTCGCCCTCCCGCACATGGCGGATGGCGGACAGCAGCCGGACAGTGTTCCGGGTGAGGGTCTTGGACAGCAGCAGCACCAGCACCAGCGCCACCACGCAGATCACGATGGAGATGTACCGTAGGTTGGACAAAATGGACAGCAGCACCTCTGCCTGCTCCGTGTCGTATTCATAGAGGTACACCGCCCCCAGGGTCATGCCGTGGTACACTACCGGCACCGCCGCCCGGGTGCGGATAGCCCTGTCCCGGTACTCCGAGCGGGAGGCGTCCTGCCCCCGCAGGGCCGCGGTCACCTCCCCCATCAGGGCATAGTCGCCCAGGCGGTTGTCCAGGGTGGAGCTGTCGTACAGGATGCGGCCGGAGGCGTCGGTGACCAGCACCCGGGTGCCCTGGGCCTCCTCCAGAAGGGCCATGGTCTGCTCCACGCTCTCCCGGGTGAGGTTCTCCGACACCGCCAGGGTGGAGCCGATGACCAGCGCCTGCCGTTTCAGGGTGCTCTCCTTGGAGGTGAACACCATGTTCTCCGCCATGAGCACGGGGTAGGTGTTCAGCACGATGAGGATGGCCGCCACCACCAGCAGGTAGGTCAAGGCATATTTGGCCTGGATGCTGCGGTAGAAGGGAACTGCCTTCTCGCGCTGTTTTGCTTCGGCCATATCTCACACCTCCTCGCTGAGCTCTTGTGGGCCCCAGTTGTATTTCTCACCCGTTGTTCGCCAGGTAATATCCCACGCCCCACTTGGTGAGAATGTGCTCCGGATTGGCGGGATCGGGCTCCAGCTTCTCCCGCAGGCGGCGGATGTGCACGTCCACCGTGCGGAACTCCCCGATATATTCGTATCCCCACACCAGGTTCAGCAGGTTTTCCCGGCTGTACACCCGGCCCGGATTCTGCATCAGCAGCACCATCAGGTCAAATTCCTTGGCGGTCAAGTCCACAGGCTCTCCGTCCCGCCAGGCGGCCCGTTCAGCCAGATCCAGGGTGATGCTCCCCTGGGTCAGCCGGTCGGCCTCCCGCTGCTGCTGGGCGGCGGCCCCCGCCCGGCGCAGCAGCGCCCGGATGCGCGCTTTCAGCTCCAGGATGTTGAAGGGCTTGGTGATATAGTCGTCCGCCCCGCACTCGAAGCCGATGATCTTGTCCGTGTCCTCGCCCTTGGCCGTCAGCATGATGACGGGCACATTGGAGAACTCCCGTATTTTCATGCACGCCTGCAGGCCGTCGATTTTGGGCATCATCAGATCCAATATGATGAGGTCATACTGCCCCATGCGGGCCTTGTCCACCGCCTCCTCGCCGTCGGAGCCGGTGTCCACCTGATAGCCCTCGTTTTCCAAATTGAATTTGATGCCTTTTACCATGACGCGCTCGTCGTCAACCACTAAGATCCTGGGCATCGCTTTCACCTCCTGCTGTGATTTGATCCAAAATTTGGGCCAGAATGCCCTCCCCGATCCCCGTTACCCGCATCAGGTTTTCCGGGTAACGGTAGGGGCCGTTGGCCTCCCGGTCGTCCAGAATGGCCTGGGCGCGGGCCTCGCCGATGCCGGGCAGGGTCATCAGCTCGTCCAGTCCGGCGGTGTTTATGTCCACCCGGGTGTCGGGGACTATAGTCTCCGATGCCGTGGCTCCCTCCCGGCCGGCCTGCGCCACGGCGGGCGGATCGTGGGGGAGCGCCGGGAGTGGAGTCATTTTTGTGCTTCGCTGAGCGAAGCACAGGCTCATGACGGCCCCAGCCGTCATGATGAGCGCTAGCAGCCGGCGGCCTGCCTGTGTCAGGCGCATACCGCTCCCTCCTTATCCGCAAAAGCCTGTTTTCCCCAGTTGCGCCGGGGAAAACTTTCTGATATAATAACTGTAAGCGGCTATTATTTTGATTTTATGCTTCCGGCATAACGGCGCCGCGCCGGTGAGGGAATGACTGGTTGATCCGGCATCCGCGCCGTGGTTGGGGCCGCCCCCGGGAAGCTGTTTCCTATTATAACATAAATGGCAGGAGATTCCTATGAAAAAATATCGTTTTCTTTCTCTGCTTTTGGCGGGGCTCATGGCCCTGTCCCTGGTATGCCCCGCCCTGGCGCTGGAAGATCCCCAGCCCAAAGCCCGGGCCGTCATCATCGTGGACGGGGACAGCGGCGAGGTACTCTACGATTTCAACGCCCGCCAGCGGATGTACCCCGCCTCCATCACCAAGATCATGACCTCCCTGGTGGTGTTGGACGCGGTGGCGGCGGGGGAAATCTCCCTGAGCACCCAGGTCACCGCCTCCGCCCAGGCGGTGGATCTGCCCTGGGACAGCTCCACCGCGGGCATCAAGGCAGGGGAGCAGTTGACCATATTGGATCTGCTTTACTGCGACCTGCTGCCCTCTGGCAATGAGGCGTGCAACATCCTGTCCGAGGCGGTGGCGGGCACCTCGGCGGAGTTTGTGGTCCGGATGAACGCCAAGGCCCAGGAGCTGGGCATGGAGGATACCCACTTCGCCAACCCCCACGGCCTCCACGACCCGGAGCATTACACCACCGCCTATGACATTTACCTCATGGCCTTCGCCGCCATGCAGAACGAGACCTTCCGCTCCATCGTCCGCTCCCCCTCCTATGAGCTCCCGGCCACCAACCTCCAGGAGTCCCGGATCATCTACAGCTCCAACGGCCTGCTGACCGGCTATTATGCCGGCACGGGTTATACATATGGCAAGGCCATCGGCATCAAGACGGGCTACACCGGGGAGGCGGGGCGCTGCCTGGCTTCCGCTGCCGTGGACGAGCTGGGCCGCACCTTCTACTGCGTGGTGCTGGGCACCGAGGACGAGGAGAGCACCGGGCACAAATTTTCCTTCTCTGAGAGCAAGCGCCTGCTGGAGTGGGCGTTTGACAACTTCCACCGGATCACCCTGCTGGACCAGGAGACCGAGAATGTCCTGCGGGAGGTGGCGGTCACCCTGTCCGACGAGGCGGACTACGTGATGGCCCAGCCGGTGGGGAAGATCGAGGCCACCATGCCCTCGGACTACGACCCCAAGCGGGCGGAGCTGCTGGTGGATCTCCCCGAGTCCATTGAGGCCCCTGTCGCAGCGGGGGATAAGCTGGGCACCATCACGTTTCAGTATGACGGCGTCACCTACGGCACTTTGGACATGGTGGCGATGGACAGCGTGGAGCGCTCCAACTTCCTGTACACCATCCAGCAGATTCAGGAGTACTGGGGGAAATGGTGGGTGAAGGCGCTGGCGGCGACGGGCGTGGTGCTGGCTTTGACACTGGTTTTTTTTCTGACGGTGGTGCTGCCTAAGCGGAAGGCCCGCAGGCGCTACAGCCGGGGCGGAAGCCGCCGGGTGGGCGCGGGCGGCTACCGGGGCCGACGCTGAGGCTGGTGCCACACCTTCCGATGAGTTCATGAAATCTTCACAAAAGGTTCGCAAATCGTCCAACATTTCCCGGGACGGGTCTGGTATTATAATCATGTCAGGTACAAAACCAGACAATCTCCTCCCTCTCTCTTTTCTCAAAAAAATGAAAGCCCTCCGGCGTAAGCCGGAGGGCTTTCATTTTTAATTAAAGTCAGTCCAGGGTGACCAGCTCATACTCCCGGCTGCCAATGCCCAGCGCGGCGGCGGCCTCCACGGTGTGGACGCCGTTGCGGGACTCAATGCGCTTGATGAGGTCGGCCTTGCCCGGGTCGTCGGACTGGTACACCAGATCCAGGCACGCCTGATCCAGGGCCACCGGATCCAGGGAGGCCAGGATGCCGATGTCGCCGATCTTGGGATCCTCGGCCACGGCGCAGCAGTCGCAGTCCACAGACATATTCTTCATGATGTTGATATAGGCCACTTTGCCCTGGAAGCGGTCATGGATGGACCAGGCCGCGTCCGCCATGGACTCCAGGAAGGAGTCGTGGTCGGCATCCCAGAACTTGTCCATATCCCCCGCGCCATGGATATACTGCTTGCCGCGGGAGGAGGCGATGCCGATGGAGATGTTTTTCAGAGCGCCGCCGAAGCCGCCCATGGGGTGGCCCTTGAAGTGGCTGAGCACCAGCAGGGAGTCGTAGTTGGCCAGGTTAGCCCCCACGAAGTTTTTCTGGATGACCTTGCCGTTGGGGATGGGCAGCTCCATGTCGGCCTCCGCGTCCATCAGGTCCACTGGGGCGATGGCGGACCAGCCGTGGCTCTTGATGGTGGCCCAGTGGGCTTTGGTGGTGTTGCGCCCGCCGTCATAGGCGGTGTTGCACTCCACGATGGTGCCGCCCACCTTGTCGATCATGGGTTTCATGAAGTCGGGGCGGATGAAGTTCTGGTTGCCGGGCTCGCCGGAGTGGAGTTTGACGGCCACCTTGCCCTCCAGGGTAACGCCCAGGGTGTCATACAGGCGGAGCATAGCGGCGGGAGTGAGGTCGCGGGTGAAGTAGACGGTGGATTTCATAGCGATTCTCCTCATGTTCAAAATAAAAGTCACCTATATCTTATCGCAGGGCGGGCCGTTCGTCAAGGGGGCGCGGGCCAGGAAACGCGGCCAACGTGGTGAAAAAACTTCACTTTTCCAGCCCTCTCGGTTTGGAAGTCAGCTTGCGCTGTATCCCGTTGCGGAAATAGGTGCTTTCGTATCGGTAAAAAAACCAATAATCCGAACCCATCTCCTATCGGAAAAAGGTTCGGATTATATGGGTTTGGTGCCGGTGGCCGGACTCGAACCGGCACGCCTCGCGGCGCTTGATTTTGAGTTTTCCCACGCTCGCCGGATTTACCGCCCACAAGGAGAAGTGAGAGGAACCTGTTGCCCTCTCCAAAGCCTTGCATTTTAAGGCTTTGCGGCTTCTCAATGCGTAAAACTCTTGCGACGACTGGCTTTCCAGTGATTGCCCATTTGGTGGGTCAAAAATGTACGTTGGAGGGCCATCGGAGGGACATATCCCCAAAATCTTGTTGCATCAAACATAAAGAAAGTTCGACCCTGTGCAGCCTGCATCTGTTGTTGACACGAAAATTATTGGGTATTAGGAGGCTGCTATGCACAACAGAAAATACTACGAAAACAAGTTCAAGCCCTACCCGGATGTAGTTACAAAGAAACAACTTATAGATATGCTGGATATTTGCGAGAACACAGCCCAGTCCCTGCTCCAAAAGGAAAAGATAAGGCACTTCCGTATTGGGAACCGCTATCAAATACCAAAGGTGTGTGTAATTGATTTCCTTGTTGGCGATGACTACAATCCGTATACAAGGAACAGATCGAAAGCACATCATGAGATTACCTCGGATGAGGTAGAGAGGGGGAAAGAGAAAATTTTACTTCTTTGTGCCCAACCGCGTACAAGGAAAGAACTTATGTATATGTTGGACGTTCCGAGTAAGAAAACCTTTTTCCGCCTTTTCTTAAATCCACTACTTGAATCTGGAGAACTTCAAATGACTATTCCAAATCAACGGAGTGTTTCGACCCAGCGATATGTGCGAGTATAAACAAAATGCCTACATAGCCGTCTGCTTTGTCGCAGACGGCTAAATATATAGATAGTGAGGCTGGCAAAACTGATGAGTAACCTGAAAATCAATATGGGTAAAGACAATATCAAACCTATAGGTACGAGTGTCCATAATCACAGTCTCGCAAATCCACATAAAATCAAGACTCTTGAGCAATCGACACACACATTTCACTCTCTCGGTCCGGCGACAGTGTGAGTTGCTGGGTCTGAGCCGGTCGGCAGTGTACTACGGACCGAAGCAGACGGACACGGGGTGCTTCGTTTGCAAGAAGAGCTCATGTCCTAAATTGACTACTTTGTCGGCATCACTTACATTAAAATGCGACACAACCATTAAGAAGGTTTTTTCCGCTCCCAAGGAGGGTAAATCCATCTTTTTGACGCTCTATCCTGCTCACCTGGTGAAATCCGAGTATTGCCTATATAGGCCTATATAACTACAGATACATACTTATCAAATTGGCCTAAATACAAGTTATTATCTAAAAAGCTTCTTTAGATCTATCCCTATTCCGTTAAAATTAGGTTGTAGCAATATAGATTCCAGCAGATTTTCCCAAAAGGATTTTTTAATACCGTCATCAAAAAAGAAATCATTGTTTATATCTTTGTCCAAATATATGCGTTGCTCTTCATATTCTATCATGTTGTCGTTATCATCGTTACTGGCCTCTCCTTCAAGGACGAAAGAAAAGCTTCCTCTCGCCGATCTTAGGTACATTTGTACAATTTCAAGCTTGCTTTCACAATCATAAAAAATATCATATCTAAAGTGCTTTTTCATTTTTAGTGGTTTCTTTTTACTATCAAAAGGGTCTACAATGTGTAATTCGGTTAGCTTATAACCGACAGGCAAAATAAAGCTATAGATGCCGCGGCTGCCATCCATGGAACTTTCAACGGGAACATACATATGCTCAAAGTGAAAACTAATCTTATTTACATTATTAGAAAAATTATTTATCTTACATGTACTTGAAACCAATTCACATTTGTCGGAATTATATATTCTTAGCAAACCGATGTCTTTATCTGTATTACCTTTGGTACTGTCAAGAAGTATGCGCAAAAAGGTTTGCAGGCTCAGGTCAGAATGAAGTCAGCCAGCAATGGAGGTATTGC